>CANLDE010000006.1 GCA_947489235.1 Micrococcales bacterium | reverse complement strand
TTCGGAAACTGTTCTAGAAGTCTTGAGTATTCAAGAACTTGGGTATCCAGAGAAGGTGCCACCTTTTCACCTAAGAACAAAAGTTCAGTTCTAAACAAGCCAACCCCTTGTGCACCAAAGGCTAGAGCCGCTGCCCCTTCTGAACTTGAACCTAGGTTGGCATAGAGCTTTACTGGCAAATTAAACTCGTCAACTGAACCTAGGATTTCTGGAACACAAGATGGCAAAGCTTGTATGTATTGGTCTAATTCAGATTCATCAGGGTTTACTAAAATCTGACCACTTGATGAGTCAACGATCAGTTGGTCACCCACTTTAACAAACTCAGTCCCGCTGACAGAAACAACCGTTGGCAGATTCATTCCCCTAGCCAGGATGGAGGTATGCGAGGTCGGACTACCAAGGCTGGTAACTAATCCAACGATGGAACTTGTGTGTAACTTCACCATTTCTATTGGACCAAGATTGTCCGTCACTAAAACAAATGGCTTACTTGGCCAACTCAAATCTTCTTTGCCGACAAGCTTGTCCAGCACTCTCTCGCCCAAGGCAGTGATATCAGCTGAGCGTTCTGCAAAGTATGTGCCAAGTTGAGCCAAAGCTGAAGCTGCTGCTTTGAATGCACCGCTAACTGCTCGCTGCGAGTTAGCCCCATCAGCTAGCCGAACCTTGATGCTCTCCATTAGTGAGTGATCTTCTAAGACAAGTTTCAGAGCATCAAGAATGTCAGCGGATTCCGAGTCAGTGTTTTGCCTTGCTACATCTATTTCTCTAGCTACTTCTGCTAAAGCAGCCTTAACGGCTAAAAGCCCCCTACTTGAGCCAGCACTCTCGCTATCCCAAGGGACATAGCGATCTGATCTGTATATGAATGCATTAGCTATGGCTACACCGGTACCAACACCAGCTCCAACTAATACGCGTTCACTCACCTGACAAGTCTAAGATGACCTTAAACTTGTCCCATGCCAACTAATCTCCAGGTAGTAACTATCAACGTCAATGGCGTTAGAGCCGCCTTCAAGAAAGGCTTCTCAGAGTGGGTTATTGAACACTCCCCTGATGTTATTGCCCTTCAAGAGGTAAGAGCAGAAACCACTGATTTAGAAGAGATCTTCAAGGCCATTGAAGAGCAACAGAATGATGGCACTAAGTGGCATATCCTTCATGACAACGCCTCCGCTAAAGGTAGGGCAGGTGTAGCCATAGTTTCGAAGATGCCAGCAGCTGCATCAAGAACCAACCTAGGGCCAAAGAGCTTTGATAGTGCGGGTAGATGGCTTGAAGTTGATTTCAAGATCAAGACCAAGACCGTAACTGTCATCAGCACATACGTTCACTCCGGTGAAGTTGATACCCTCAAGCAAGTAGAGAAATACAAGTTCCTAGATGCAATGACCAAGCGCATGGCCGAACTTAGAAAAGAAGATGGCCTGGTGGTTGTTGTGGGAGATCTAAACGTAGGTCACACAGAACTGGATATAAAGAACTGGAAGGGAAATCTAAAGAATGCAGGCTTCCTTCCTGAAGAACGTGCATACTTTGATACCTGGATGCATAAGCAGGGTTGGGTTGATCTAGGAAGAGCAGCTCACCCAGATGTTCCTGGTCCATACACCTGGTGGAGTTATAGAGGTCAAGCCTTTGATACTGATACCGGCTGGAGAATTGACTATCAACTAGCCACACCGAAGCTAGCCAAAGTTGCCTCTAACTACAAGGTTCATAGAGCAGCTAGCTACGATACCCGTTTCACAGACCATTCCCCTGTTGTTGTTGAGTACGCTATCTAACATGACTGGCAAAGCGAATCTTCTAAGCGGCATGCAGCCGAGTGCATCTTCTCTGCATTTAGGTAACTACCTTGGAGCCCTAGTCAACTGGGTCATCATGCAAAGAGACTTCAATGCCTTCTATGTCATTGTTGACCTGCATGCCATCACAGTTCCTCAAGACCCTAACGAACTTAGAACTAACACCAGAAGAACCGCTGCTCAATATATTGCAGCTGGCATCAACCCTCAAGACTCAGCACTATTCGTGCAAAGCCATGTTCCAGCTCACGCTGAACTTGCTTGGGTGCTTAACTGCATTACCGGTTTCGGTGAAGCTAGCCGCATGACTCAGTTCAAAGACAAATCACAAAAAGCAGGAAGTGATTCCGCTTCTGTTGGACTGTTTACGTACCCAATCCTGCAAGCAGCAGACATCTTGTTGTATCAACCAAAGGCAGTTCCAGTTGGTGAAGACCAAAGACAACACCTTGAACTCACTCGTGATCTAGCAGAACGCTTTAACTCAAGATTTGGTCAAACCTTCACTATGCCTGAAGCTCATATCCTCAAAGAAACAGCAAAGATCTATGACCTGCAGAACCCAACTGCAAAGATGTCTAAATCAGCAGCTGACCCTAAGGGTCTTGTGAACCTTATGGATGATGATTCAACCATCATGAAGAAGATCAAGAGTGCTGTCACAGACACTGATGCAAGCATCAGAGTCGATTGGGAAAACAAGCCAGGTGTTTCTAACCTCTTATCTATTCACTCCTCTATTAGCGGTGAATCTCTAGTTTCACTAGAAGAGCGCTTTGCTGGCGCTGGCTACGGTGTTCTAAAAGGTGAAGTAGCAGATGTTGTCATCAACGCTCTAGGCCCAATTAGAGATAGAGCTAACGACCTAATGAGTGACCCAACCGAACTGGACAAGTTACTAGCCTCAGGTGCCGAGAAGGCTAGAGCAGTAGCGGAGCAAACCCTTGCCACTGTCTATGACCGTATTGGGTTTGTTAAGGCTCACTAGTTGGTAGGTTTTTGCTTTGGGCCGTAAACGCCCAAATTGTTATCAGGCCAGGTTACTCCCCAATACGGACGCCAGAAGCTGAAATATCCCACAAGCTCCCAACCCCTTTCACCGCTTGGTTTTGTGATGTTCCATTCGCCCCAATAGGAATTTGGGCAATACTTTTCGAATTCAGCCTGCTCCTCAGCAGTTCTGGGAGGTGGCGTGTAGTCTGAGGCAAAATCCACCGTATCTGAACAGACTTGAAAATTGCCTGGTGTCCAGGCGGTAAGCCTCAATCCGGCTGAATAGCCGGCCCCAAAAGCAACTAACAGAACCAAAGCAGCACCGATGAGCACTTTTTGCCAGGGCCTTATTGCCCTCTTCATAAACCTCATTTTTCCCTCTCAAAATGGTGCTTCAACCTAGTTTCCTAGCTTCACTAAGTTTTTTCTATCGAAAGTACTTTGTGACAGCCCTGCAAGTCTAGTTGTTCCCAAGCTTTAGTGAAATATGTCTGGATTACTGGGATCCGCAACTTTCAAAGATGCTAAACAGCAACCAAATGGCACTCCTTGGGGAATTTGGTAAATCGTTATCGCAGTGTAAGAATCTTTCCTCGAAATAGGGCTTTTCTAAGGCTATATTGTTGCTGAAGCGTAATCTACGCTTCGCCCATTACTATCAAGGAGAAATTAATGAGCTTTAAGACAAAGCGCGTTCTAGCTGCTACTGCTTCTGCAGTGGTTGCAACGCTGTTTCTAGCAGGATGTGCGCCAGCAAGCAACAATGACAGCGCCAACTGTGACAACTATTCAGATTACAAGGGCTTCGAAGGTACTGAGGTTGAGGTATACACAACCATCATTGCTCCAGAAGCTGACCTATTCGTCGAGTCATTCGCTGACTTCGAGCGTTGTACAGGAATCACTGTCAACTGGAACGGTACTCAGGAGTTCGAAGCTCAGATTGCTGTTCGCGTTGAAGGTGGAACTGCACCTGATCTAGCGATCTTCCCACAGCCAGGCCTACTAGCTAAGTTTGCTGACAGCCTAGTTCCTGCATCTGCAAAGTTGAGCGAGTCAGTTGACGCTAACTACTCACCAGACTGGAAGAACTACGGAACTGTAGACGGAACCTTCTTCGCTGCTCCACTAGGAGCTAACGTGAAGTCATTCGTTTGGTACAACCCGAAGGTATTCAAGGACAACAACTACACAATCCCAACAACTTGGGATGAGCTTCTAGCTCTATCTGACCAGATTGCTGCTGACGGACAGATCCAGCCATGGTGTGCTGGTTTCGGTTCTGGTGAAGCAACTGGTTGGGTTGGTACTGACTGGATGGAAGACATCATGCTTCGCACCGCAGATGCAGAGACCTATGACGCTTGGGTTACACACGGTATTCCTTTCAACGACCCAGCTGTAGCTACAGCAATCGGTGAAGCAGGCAAGATCCTAAAGAACCCTGACTATGTTGGTGACGTAGCGTCAATCGCGACTACTACTTTCCAAGATGGTGGAGCAGGAATTGTTGATGGTACATGTGCAATGCACCGTCAGGCATCATTCATTGGTGGAATCCTTGCTGCTGACCACGGAGCTGTAATCGTTGACCCTTCTAACACAGAAGAAGCAAACGGAATCTCAGTGTTCTACTTCCCAGGTGCATCAGCTGACAACAAGCCAGCACTTGGTGGTGGAGAGTTCGTAGCAGCTTTCTCAGACCGTGGCGAAGTTGCAGCTCTACAGCACTTCCTAACCACTCCGCTATGGAACAACAACAAGGCAAAACTTGGTGGTTGGTTCTCAGCTAACAAGGGTCTAGACGAAGCAAACGTTGCTGACCCAGTAAACAAGGTTGCTGTTCAGATCCTAAAGAACGCAACAACCTTCCGCTTCGACGGCTCTGACGTTATGCCAGCTGCTGTTGGTGCAGGTACTTTCTGGAAGGAAATGACCGCATGGGTTGCAGAAGACAAGTCCGACGAGGCTGTTCTTGATGCAATCGAGAAGTCATGGCCTAAGAACTAAATTAGGCTAGTTATACCCTTGTAGTGGGGTGTGGTGGACACGAAAGTGAAAGCCACACCCCATTTCAACAAAGTCAGGAAATAAATGATAAACACCGCGTTCGTTGCAGCACGCAAGACCCCTTGGGAAGTGATTTTCCCGAACCTAATTCTGCTCATTGTTTCGCTAGCGGCCTTCGCTGCAATTGTTTATTTAGTCTTCCTATTGGCCTCTAGAGTCAATGTAAGAGTTCAGGAATGGTTGAAGTACGCGGTCTTCCTAGCTCCTGCAGTCCTATTACTTCTTGTCGGTCTTGTTTATCCAACACTTAGAACTCTCGTCATGTCTTTCATGAACGCAGACAGCACAGAGTTTGTTGGCTTTGATAACTACGTATGGTCTTTCACAATCCCTGAGATTCTGATTGTTCTTCGAAACACAGCCATCTGGGTTTTAGTAGTTCCTATTCTTTCCACTCTGCTTGGTCTTGCTATTGCTTATATGACAGACCGCATGAAGCGTCCCGGCATTGTGAAATCTTTAATCTTCTTACCAATGGCGATCTCATTCGTCGGTGCAGGTGTTATCTGGAAGTTTGTTTACAGCTTCCAACCAAACCTAGACAAGCCAGACATCGGTCTGTTCAGTGCCCTCTCCAAAGCCATTGGAGTAAACCCTCCTAACTGGCTACTCGAAGCCCCGATGAACACCCTGTTGCTAATCCTTGTAATGATTTGGATTCAGACCGGTTTCTGCATGGTTGTTATCTCAGCAGCTATGAAGAACGTTCCTGATGAAGTAGTAGAAGCAGCCATGCTTGATGGTGCTGGAAACTGGAAGCGTTTCCTTCGAGTAACCATCCCAATGATTCGATCAACAGTAATTGTTGTGCTGACCACAACCGCTATTGGAACCCTGAAGGTATTCGACATTGTTAGAACCATGACCGGTGGTAACTTCGAGACCAACGTTATTGCTAATGAAATGTATTCCCAGAGCTTTAGACAGATGAACTATGGTCAGGGAAGCGCACTAGCCGTGATTCTTTTGCTTTGTGTTCTACCAATCATCGCTTACAACATCAGACAGTTAAGACGTGAGAGGACTGAACGCTAATGGCTATCAACAAAAAAGCTAAAGACATATTTGCATCCCCAGTAGCTTCAGCAATTGCAGTTATCGTCGCTGTTCTTTGGACCATTCCTACCTTTGGTCTATTGGTTTCTTCAATCCGACCAGAGCAGGACATCAACCAATCAGGTTGGTGGACTTTCTTTACTAACCCGACCTTTACCTTGGATAACTACACTCAGGTGCTATTCCAGGGATCAACTACTAACCCGCCACTGTTCCAGTTCTTCTTCAACAGCTTTGCTCTAACCATTCCAGCAGTTGTTTTCCCAATCACTCTGGCATTGTTTGCAGCCTATGCTTTGGCGTGGTTTAACTTCAGAGGAAAAGACACAATCTTCTTCATCATCTTTGGTCTTCAGGTTGTGCCTCTTCAGCTAACTCTTATTCCGCTATTGCAGCTCTTCTCAAAGGGACTAGTAATAGGTGGAGTAACACTTATCCCTGATCTTGGTATCACCGGAACCTTTATTCCAATCTGGATTGCGCACACCATCTTTGGTTTGCCTTTGGCTGTATTCCTTCTACACAACTTCCTCTCACAGATTCCTCGAGAACTGATTGAAGCAGGACGTGTTGATGGAGCTAACTGGTTCACTCTGTTTAGCAAGATTGTTCTTCCACTATCTGTTCCAGCTATCGCATCGTTCTCCATCTTCCAGTTCCTTTGGGTATGGAACGATCTGCTAGTAGGTCTTACCTTCGGTGGTGGTGTGAAGCAGGTTGCTCCAATGACCGTTCGTATCGCTGAGATGGTTGGTTCTAGAGGTAGCGGCTGGGAACTGCTAACAGCAGGTGCATTCGTATCCATGATTGTGCCTCTGATTGTCTTCTTTGCCCTTCAGCGCTACTTCGTAAGAGGTCTGCTGGCAGGTTCTGTAAAGGGCTAATTCTTTCGCCTCTGGCTGATTTGGTCGCATTTAGGCCCTAAATCTGCCATGCTTTACAGGTAACAACAGTTCTTCGGGGTCAGTGTAAATCTGAACCGGCGGTTATAGTCCGCGACCCGACAAGCTGCCTTCAATGGCAACGAATACCTAGGTATTTGGTTTGGCGGTTGATCTGGTGAAACTCCAGAACCGACGGTTAAAGTCCGGATGGTAGAAGAACATAAGGTTTGGCCTATCTTGGCCTGACCTTAGGTCGTCTATTCGACCCTGCCCCGAGGTCCTTTAAGGAAAGGCTCGGGATGACCGATACTAGGCAGTTTGAACCGATGATGCATCGGGCACTTGAACTTGCCCTACTCGGACCTGCCTACGGTGCTAACCCTCAGGTTGGAGCCATCATCCTTGATAAAGATTTGAATGTTATTGCTGAAGGCTGGCACAAAGGTGCAGGCACTGCCCACGCTGAAGTTGATGCACTGAGTAAATTACCTAATGGTGTTCCTGCTGGATCAACTGCTGTTGTGACTCTTGAGCCTTGTAATCACACTGGCAGAACTGGTCCTTGTGCAGTTGCTTTGATTGAAGCTGGCCTCTCTCGAGTTGTGTATGCAAGCAAAGACCCAGGTCATGAGTCAGCTAATGGAGCTAAGACACTTAGCGATGCTGGTATTGAAGTTATTCAGGGAGTTCTTGAGAATGAAGCAGCTGAGCAATCAGTTGTTTGGCTAACTGCAATGAAGAAACAGCGTCCATATATAACTTTGAAGTGGGCTCAAACTCTTGATGGTAGAACTGCGGCAACTGACAAGACCAGTAAATGGATTTCAGGTTCAGTATCTAGAGAAGATGTTCACCTTAGAAGATCTAAGTTAGATGCAATCCTTGTTGGCACTGGAACTGTCAAATATGACAACCCTGATCTAACTGCCAGAAAACCTGATGGTTCAAGATACGAACACCAACCTCTTCGCGTTGTTGTTGGTACAAGTGAACTTGATCAAGATCTACGTGTCTTCAATGAAGAAGCTCCAACAGTTCAACTAAAGACCCATGACATCAACCAGGTACTCTCCCAGCTTTGGGATAGAGGTATGCGCCATGTTCTTGTTGAAGGTGGAGCAGAACTTGCTAGTGAATTTATCAAGCAGGGTCTATTCGATGAGATTTTGATTTATCAAGCACCTCTATTAGCAGGTGGAACTAACGTTGCTGTTACTGACATCGGTATCAACACCATGGCTGATGCCTTGACCTTGGAGTTTGTTGAAGTCAAGCAGCTAGGACCTGATTTGTTTATTAGAGCTATTCCGAAGGAGAGAAACTAATGTTTACCGGAATCATTGAAGAACTAGGTGAAGTAGTTGCTATCGAACATCAGCCTGATGCTATTAGGTTGACCATCAAAGGACCTTTGGTTACAAGTGATATCAAACGTGGTGACTCTATTGCTTGTAGTGGAACCTGCCTCACAGCTGTTGAGATTGAGAACGGTACATTTTGTGCTGATGTTATGCATGAAACCCTAAGGCTCACTAGCTTGGCTCAAGTGAAAGTTGGCGATCCAATCAACCTAGAGCGAGCAATGACCATGCAGACCAGATTTGGTGGCCACCATGTTCAAGGACATGTTGATGGTGTTGGCGAGTTTCTATCTCGTGAACCTAGTGAGAACTGGGATTGGGTTCGGATATCTGTCCCTAAAGAACTTATGAAATATGTAGTACTAAAGGGTTCAATAACCCTTGACGGTATTTCGCTAACTGTAAATGAAATGGGTGAAGACTTTGTTGGACTAAGTCTTATCCCAGAAACCCTAAAACTTACCACCTTGGGCTATAAGAAGCCTGGTGACAAGATCAACGTTGAAGTTGATGTAATGGCAAAGCACATAGAACGATTACTAGAGATGAGAAGTAACTAATGGCACTATCAACAATCGAGCAAGCATTAGATGCTTTACGAAACGGTAAGCCGGTTCTAGTAGCAGACGATGAAAACAGAGAGAACGAAGGCGATGCCATCATCGCTGCTCAATTCGCAACCACCGAGTGGATGGCGTGGCTAGTCAAGCACACCACTGGTTTCCTATGTGCACCTATGGAAGATGGCAAGGCTAACGAACTTGAACTTCCACTTATGACAACCGATAACCAAGACCCTCATGGCACTAACTACACAATTACCGTAGATGCTGCTGCCCGTGAATCAACTGGTGTATCAGCTAGTGATAGAGCTCTAACTGCTAGAACTTTGGCAAGTAACTCTTCTGGTCCAGAATCATTTATTAGACCAGGCCACATCATTCCACTTCGTGCTCACCCAGAGGGAGTGCACGGACGTGCTGGACACACTGAAGCAGCAATTGATTTACTAAAGCTTGCAGGTCTAGAGCCGGTTGCCATTATCGGTGAGATGGTTACTAAAACAGGTTCCATGATGCGCTTACCTGAACTCATTGAGTTTGGTGCAACGGAGAATCTTCCTGTTGTGACAATCGCCCAATTAGTTGAGCACCTCACTTCTAACAACATCATTCACGTCAACCGTGATAACAACAGAATTAGATTTGAAGCAGAAGCAAACATTCCAACTATTCACGGTGACTTCAAGGTTCGTGGATACTACGACATCAAGACTGGTGCAGATCACGTCGCTATCATCAAGGGCAACCCAACCGGTGAAGATGTTCTAGTTCGTATGCACTCAGAATGTATTACTGGTGAGGCTTTTGGTTCTCTCAAGTGTGAGTGTGGACCTCAGTTGCAATATGCACTAGACATGATTGAAGCTGACCCTAAGGGTGGAATTGTTATTTACCTAAGAGGTCAAGAAGGTCGCGGTATTGGACTTCTGAACAAGCTCAAGGCATATGCACTGCAAGAAAAAGGCTTAGACACAGTTGAAGCCAACCTAGCCCTTGGTCTTCCTAGCGAAGCTAGAGAATATGGCGCAGCATCATCTATCTTGCGTGAACTAGGTGTGAAGAGCGTTCGTCTGATGACTAACAATCCAGCCAAGGCTAACTTCCTAACCGATGATGGTATCCCGGTGAACTCTTATGTTCCGGTAATTGTTGGAGAAGCTATCCAAAACCTAGGTTACCTAGAAGCAAAGAGATCAAAGATGGGTCACCGTCTTCCACAAATAATCGCAGAGATGGATAAGTAATGGCAGGCCATGCACCGAAACTAGAAATAGACGCATCTGATCTAGCAGTAACGATTCTGGTTACCAGCTGGCATACCGAGATAACAGACGCTCTGCTTGCAGGAGCTGAACGATCTCTAAAGAATGCTGGTAACGATGTTTACACAATCGTTAGAGTGCCAGGAGCTTTCGAATTACCACTTGCTGCCAGATGGGCTGCTGAAGATGATGCCGATGTGATTATCGCTCTGGGTGTTGTTATCCAAGGTGAGACACCTCACTTTGAGTATGTTTGCAATGCTGCAACAGATGGTCTAACCAAAGTTCAGCTGGATTATGGAGTTCCTATCGGCTTTGGTTTACTAACTGTTGATAACGCTCAGCAGGCTCTAGATAGAGCCGGATTACCGAATAGTAAAGAAGACAAGGGTGCCGAGGCAGTCGAGGCTGCAGTTATGATGGCGCGACTTCGTTAGAGTGGAAACACCTCCAACAAAAGGAAACAAATGGAAGAGTCCACAAGAGAACTAATCATTCACATATTTCTAGTACTACACATCCTAGGTATCGCTGCCCTTCTAGCTGGCTTCTTCACTTCTATGAAAGATATGAAGACTGGAATGAAAGTAAACATCGGTGTCCTCCACGGTGCTTACACGATGCTAATCACAGGCCTTGTGATGGCAGGTGTTACAGATCCAGCAAAGCTCAATGCAGTGGTGATCTCTCTAAAGACCATTTCACTGACTGTAATTTTCTTCATTGCTTACACATACCGAAAGAAGGAAGTAACGCCTAAGTGGGCTGTGCCAGTTATCTTCTTACTAACTACATTGAACATTGTTCTTGCTGTAGTAGGCGGAGCAGCTGAATAGTTTTTAGCGCAAGAACAGTGCTGTTAGTCGGCGGGTTGTGAAATACAGCCCGCCGATTATCATTACCACGAAGTAAAGTACATGGCCTAACATGGCTAGATTCAAAATGCCTAGAGTCAAACCCCTGATCAATTCAATTGCTTGCCATAGTGGCAAAGCTTGAATAAACCATTGAATCGGCTCAGGGTAAATAGTTAGTGGGAAGAACGTTCCAGAGAATAAGAACATCGGCAACATAACCAGTTGAATGTATTGCATCTGCTGACGATGCTTTAGATAACTTGTAATTCCCATACCAACGGCTGCAAAACCAAAAGCTACCAGCACTGATGCCGGGATAGCTAGTAATCCCCACCATGATGGCACTAGACCCATCGGGGTGACAATAGCCATAAAACCAATTGCATAGGCAAGGCCTCTAAGCAAAGCCCAACTAATCTCACCTAAAGCAACATCTAGTGTGCCAAGAGATGTTGAGAGCATTCCGTTATAGATTCTGCCGAAGTGCATCTTGAAAAATACATTCCAGGTCGAATCATAGATAGCGCCATTCATAGCACTAGTTGCTAGAAGAGCTGGAGCGATGAACTGTGCATAAGAAATAGGATTTCCATTGCCATCAACTACACCATCAATAAACTGACCAATCCCATAGCCAAAGGCAACCAGATAAATAAGTGGCTCAACAAAACCTGAGGCAACAACAGCCCAAGTTGATGACTTCAAAGCAAAGTAACCGCGTTCTAGAACAACTCTGGATCTACCTGAGTAAACCCCTGCTCCTAGTTTGCCTTTTCTGCTTTCAGCAATTTCTATTGCTGATTCTTGTCTTATGCTCGCTGAACTCATTTGGCTAACCTCGCCTCAAAGACTCGGTGTGCCCAGAGCATTCCAAACAAAGTCATCAAAGCCATAACCGCCCAGTGCAGAATAAGTAGCCAGGATTCAATCGGCATTCCATATGACATGGCTCTACCTAGATTGGTGGCATGCCACTGTGGAGATATCCAGCCAATCCACTGCAGATACAAAGGCATTGAAGTGATTGGGTAGAAAGTTCCAGAGAACATAAACATCGGAGTAACAATAAATCTGCCAACCAAGGCAAAGACTCCATCGTCTTCCTTAATGGTTCCAGCAAACCCAAGCATGATAGCTGCAAAGCCAAGGCCTGCAGTACTTGAAACTAGAACAAGAATAGGTAGTGTCGCCCAGGTGACAGCACCGAATGCCATTAGACATAGTCCGTAGAGGAATACCTGCAAAACAGCTCTTGCCATTGCTGCAAGCAAGATTCCATTGACTATCTGCTTACCTGTAATGGCAGTTGCGTTCATGGAGAAAAATGTTTTGTCCCAGTTGAACCCTTGAAGCGTAGGCCAAGTTACCTCATCCATAGCTCCTTGGATACCGGCGGTAGCCAATAGTGCAGGTGCTAGGAAGGTTAGATAACTAACCCCATCAATGGCATTAGGTCCTAGCGAAGAATCAACCAGAGATCCAACTCCAATACCAATTGATAGTAAATACAGGGTTGGGTTTCCCAAACCAAAAGCAATAATCGACTTCCACCACTTCATCATGTTCAATAAGCGGTTCTCAGCTATGTATAGCGCTCCACGCTTCATGCTGACTTTAGGGTCAACGAGCGTTGCCGCCCCGGTCCAGGTCATCTTTACTTTAGATTCAACATCCATTGCCATTAGTCGACCAAGGTCCTACCGGTCAAACGAAGGAACACATCTTCCAGAGAAGATCTTCTAACCAGTGAGGTTACAGGGTGAAGACCTTTCTTTATGATTTGCTCTAGACACTGCTCACCGTCTTCTGCATAGACAAGAATTCGGTCAGGAAGGATTTCTAATCTTTCACCAATACCTTCAAGTTCTTTGGCTACCTGAGCATTGTTATCGCTACCAAAACGAACTTCAAGAACTTCCTTTGAGGAATAGTTCTTGATTAGTTCTGCAGGAGAGCCCTCAGCCATAATCTTGCCCTTGTCCATGACCATAATGCGGTCACAGAGCTGTTCAGCTTCATCCATGTAGTGGGTAGTGATAACTAGAGTCACACCTTGTTCTTTTAGCCTAAATAATCTGTCCCAAAGAATATGTCTTGCCTGCGGGTCAAGACCTGTGGTTGGTTCATCCAACATCAATATCTCTGGTTCATTAACTAGACCTCTAGCGATAGTTAGTCTTCGCTTCATTCCACCCGAGAGTTCTTCAGTCTTGCTGTTTCTCTTATCAGCAAGCTGAGCAAAATCTAGAAGTTCTTCAATTTTAACTTTCAACCACTTACGGCTAAGCCCGAAGTAGCGACCATAGATCATCAGATTTTCCCAAACCTTGAGTTCACGGTCTAGATTGTCTTGCTGAGGGACTACTCCTAGGTGAGCTCTAATCTCAGGACCCTGGTCGTTAGGGTCTTTACCAAGAATTAGCAGGTCGCCACCGCTTCGCTGGCTGGTAGCAGCAATCATCTTCATAGTTGTTGATTTACCGGCACCGTTAGGCCCTAGTAATCCAAATGATTCTCCCCTAGTGACTGTGAAATCAATTCCATCAACAGCTTTGAAATCCCCATAAACCTTGGTTAGCCCCTTAGCAATGATCATTGTCTCTGGAGCTTTGCTATCTTTAGCCAAAATAAGTGTCTTTCTTCTTTGAAATAATCTGATGTTCAACCTTTCAAGTCTAATCATTGAGGGTGATATCCTTGAGAACATGAGCCCTGCCCTAAGCGACAAGGTACGCCCAGGTAACCGCAGGGTGACCGGTAAAGAGCAGTTCTATACCCCAGCTGAACTTGCTTTGAGCTTAACCAAGCAGATTAGCCCTCTAGTTGGAGGGTTTGAGAACCGGCTAGTTATTGAACCTGCTGGAGGAACCGGCGCATTCATAAAGGCAGCCAAACTCCAAGGTGCAAGCAAGGTTATAAGTTTTGACATAGAGCCTAAGGCTGATGGAGTTTTGTTAGCCGACTTCTTAGTTGCTGATCTCAGCGGAATATCTGGGGCTATCACCATTTCTAATCCTCCATTTGGTAGAAACAATTCACTGAGTATTCCTTTCTTCAATAAAGCTGCTGAGCATAGTGACTTTATAGCTTTTATAGTGCCGAGGAGTTGGCGCAAGTGGTCTGTGATGAACAGATTGGATGTCAACTTTCATTTAATTCACGACCAGGATCTGAGCATTGACTATGTTGATGATTTGGGTGAAATGGTTTGGCAGAAATCAAGCTTACGAACCTGTTTCCAGCTATGGCAGCGCAAAGATGTTGAGAGAGAAATAGTCAAGGTCCAAGACCTTGGCCTAATTACAAAAGTGGCCCCTACCGAAGCAGATGTTGCAATAACCGTCTTTGGCTTTAGTTGCGGTCTAGTCAGAACTGAGTTTGAGCGAATCCCTAATAGCACTGTGATGTTTCTCAAGCTACATGATGAAAGGGTGCTACCTGCCCTTAGAAAAGTGGACTTCAGCAAGTTCTACCGCAATACTGCTTATACAGAAGCTTTGTCTCTACAAGAAATTAGATTCTTACTTAACGAAGAAATACTGGGGGATCCCTCCCTAGTGAAATGAAAGAGTAAATAATGAGCATGACAGGCAGAAGAACTCAAGGTTCAGGATCTAAAGATTCTGGACCTAAGGCTAAGTTCAGCCAACTCTGGCCATATATGAAACAACAAAAAGGCCTGCTAACAGTAGCGGTTGTCTTTAGTATTATTGGTGCTGCTGTGAACCTAGCTCAGCCGCTTGTAGTTGGGCAAATCATCAGCACAGTCCAGGAAGGTAACGATGTCCTTGCCTTGGCTATTGGACTTTTAGTCATCACATTACTTAGCGCATTGCTATCAGGTGCGATGTATCTGGTCCTAGCCAAAGCAGGAGAAGGCGTCGTACTTTCAGCTAGAACCTCTCTAGCCACCAGGTTGCTTAGACTGCCAATTGCTGAGTATGACCTCAGAAGAACCGGAGACCTAGTATCGCGAGTTGGTTCAGATACCACCTTGCTAAGAGCAGCTCTAACTCAAGGTCTAGTTGATGGAGCTGGTGGAGCACTCATCTTTTTAGGTTCTGTAATCGCCATGGCATTTATTGACTGGCTACTACTTGTTCTAACGCTGCTTATGATTTCTGTTGCCGTAGCAGCAATCGGAATTACTTCAAGAAGAATTAGGGCGGCCACTACTAAGGCTCAGGACCGAGTTGGCCGTATGTCAGCTTCTGTTGAAAGAGCGTTATCAGCAGTTCGAACAATCCGAGCAGCCCGTGCCGAAGACAGAGAATCAGATCAGATAAGTAAAGATGCTCAGGAAGCATTTGAACAGGGTGTAAAGATTGCCAAGATTAACTCTTGGGTCACACCTATCGGTGGCTTAGCTGCCAACGGAGCATTCATAGTTGTTCTAGGTGTTGGTGGTTACCGAGTTGCAACTGGTGAAACTCAGGTGGCAAACCTAATTACTTTCATCCTCCTAATGTTTCTAATGATTAGGCCAGTTGGACAGTTCTTTAGTGCCTACTCGTCAGTCCAGTCAGCTCTTGGTGCTCTAGCTCGAATTCAAGAAATCCTGGATGTCCCCCTTGAAGATACCGATGCCGAGAGAGCTCAGATATCTAAACGAAAGGCCATTAACGCAACAGCAATTGAATTTAGAAGGATCAAGTTCAACTATCCTGCAAGAGCTGAAGTTGCCCTCGACGCTAATGGCAAACCTATTGAAGGTGCTGAGCCAATCATGAGTGAACCGAAAGAAGTACTCAAAGGTGTTTCATTCAAGATTGAACGTGGTTCAAGAGTTGCCATCGTAGGTCCATCAGGTGCTGGTAAGTCAACCATCTTCAGCTTGATGGAAAGATTCTATGAACCAACCGGAGGAGAAATCCTTCTTGATGGTCAATCGGTGCACTCAATGCTTCGATCAGATCTTCGAGCGCAGATTGGTTATGTTGAACAGGATGCTCCAGTTCTTGCTGGAAGCATTAGAGAGAACCTGCTGATTGGTTCTCCGAATGCCACAGAAAAAGATCTCAAGCGAGTTCTAAGTGAAGTGAACCTAACCACTGTTCTAAAAAGAGATAAGCGCGGCTTAGATGCCGAGGTTGGTGAACAGGGCATCATGCTCTCTGGTGGTGAGCGTCAGCGCCTAGCTATTGCTAGAACTCTGCTCAGTGCTCCGCCAATTATGTTGCTTGATGAATCAACTTCAAGCCTTGATGGACTAAACGAGCAGCGTATGCGTGAGGCTATCGATGCTGTGGCTAAGAATCGAACCATGATTGTTATCGCCCACCGTTTATCAACTGTTGTCGATAGCGATCAGATCATTGTTATTGATGGTGGCAAGGTTATTGGCGCTGGCACTCATAAGCAGCTTCTGCGCTCTACTCCCCTATATAAGGAATTAGCAGCCACCCAGATGCTTGCCTAGCTAGATGTCCTAAGTAGTGGATAGTGTTGAAGATAGCAACTATCCCAATTGGAGACAAAATGGCTAAGAAAAGTATGATCGAACGACTTGCTTTACCGATGTTTATCTGTGGCGTTATCGCCATGATCTCTTCGGCCACCATCTCGCTAGGAGCTTCAGCTAACGCTTCAAGCCCCCTGGAGCTCAAACGGGTCACTCTGACCTACCTCAGCAGTGGATATTCGGCTAACGATAGCGGTTGTGGATCAGCTCAAGACATCTACACCAGTAATCGCACCGATGCGTCCTTTAGAGCCAGAAGCATGGGTAATTCAAGTTCCGACAAGACATTTGAATGCACTGCCACTTTCTATATGGTCACCAATGTGACAATCCCAAACCCAAAGCCGGTGCCCACAGTGACTGTGATTTACAAGCCTCAACCTACTAATTCCCCTGCACCTACCCAGTATCCGACTAGGTACCCAACCCCGAAACCAACCGTCACAAGGACCCCAAATCCCCAGCCAACCATAGCTCCGACCCCTGTACCTAGGCCGAATTGGTGGCAAAGACCAACACCAACACCCACAAAACAGCCCAGACCCTAGAATTTCGTGAGAAACTATTACCTAGAGCGTTTTCCAAGTAATCAGAACCTCAGAATGGACCTAAAGTGAAGAAGTTTGTTTTCCCGGGCATAATGGCCCTTGCCGGTGTTCTTGCAATGTTCGTAGTTTTCACAAACGTTACCGCAAACACCTCAACCGCCCTTGCTGGAATCAGAGTTGGTGACGGAACCACTTTCACCGACGTTGCTGCTGGCGACACCTATGAGCTTCCAACCGGAACTATCGAACTAACCGTTCAGGCCACACCAGTTGACCCTAATGCTGAAGTTTCTGTTATTGGAAACACTGACTTCAAGCCTGGTAACAACACTTTGACAATTACTGTCAAGGGTTCTGATGGCAAGTCTTCAAGTGATTACACATTGACTTTGGTGAAACCAGAGCTTGCCGGCTGGTGTGATGAGAACGCCGAGAAGATCAAACTTTACAACGATGACTTCGAGCTTGCAGATATCTATCAAGATATGTCACTTGCGTATCTAGATGAGCGTCTTCCAGAAATCAAGGAAAACCTATCTTGCTTTAGTCAGTTGCTTCAGGACTACGTAAACGCAAACTAAGGTAAAAACTTATAGATAGCTAAAGGCTGTCAATCGCTTAGCGGTTGGCAGCCTTTACTACATTGCTAACCAACATGGCTCGAGTCATTGGACCAACGCCACCAGGGTTAGGTGAAAGATATCCAGCCACGCTCGCAACTGAAGGATCAACATCGCCCACCAATGTGGTTTCGCCATCTTTGTCCACTCTTGTGATTCCAACATCTAGAACAGCTGCGCCTGGCTTTATCCATTCAGCTTTGACAAAATGAGGAACTCCTAAAGCCGCAACCACAATATCTGCTCGCTTTATAGCCGAGGGGATATCTTTTGAGCCAGAATGTAACGACGTGACAGTTGCATCCACGCCTCTTCTAGTCAGCAGCAACCCAAGAGGTCGACCTACTGTTACACCTCGTCCGATGATGGCAACTTCTGCACCTTTTAGCTTTATGTCATATCTATGCAGCAGCTCTACTATTCCAGCTGGTGTGCAAGGTAATGGTGAAGAAGACTCTTCTGAGCCAGCAAGGACTAATCTGCCAAGGTTTATTGGGTGCAGGCCATCAGCGTCTTTGTCTGGATCAATTAGTTCAAGCATCTCATTGGTATCAAAACCAAAAGGCAATGGAAGTTGCAGAATGTAACCAGTAACATCTTTAGCTTCATTCAGGTCTCTAATGGCCGCCCTAAGGTCAGCTTCTTTGGCATTAGCTGGCAAGTCAATGCGCACAGAGTGGACACCAACTTCCCCACAGTCCCTGTGTTTGCCTGATACATAGCTATGTGAACCTGGGTCATCTCCGACAAGCAATGTGCCAAGGCCTGGGGTAATCCCCTTCTTCTTTAGCTCAATAACTTCGAGAGCAAGTTCAGCCTTTATGGCTTTAGCTATCGATTTGCCATCTAGTAATACTGCAGTCAATGACTTACCAGTTCTCTAGGCCGTTATAAAGCGGGAATGCATGGGTTAGTGCACGGACTCGATCAGCAAGCGCATCAATGTCTGGATTTGGCATTACAACGTGAGCAATGATATCGGCTACCTCAGTGAACTCAGCATCACCAAAACCACGGGTTGCCAGAGCAGGAGTTCCAATTCGGACACCAGAAGTTGTTAGTGGTGGTCTTGGATCATTAGGAACGGAGTTTCGGTTTACCGTGATACCAACATCATGTAACAGGTCTTCGCAGGTCTTGCCATCAATTGGAGAGTTTCGAAGATCAACTAGAACTAGGTGAACATCAGTTCCACCAGTTAGCACATCAACACCGTTAGCTCTAACATCTGCTTGCATTAGTCGCTCAGCAATTAGCTGTGCTCCTCTGATTGTTCTTTCCTGTCTGTCTCTAAACTCTGGACCCATAGCTGCTTTGAATGCAACAGCTTTACCAGCGATAACATGCATCAGTGGTCCACCCTGTTGACCTGGGAATACAGCAGAGTCAATCTTCTTGGCATGCTCAGCCTTGCAGAGAATCAAACCTGATCTAGGTCCTGCAAGAGTTTTGTGAACAGTAGTTGAAACAACATCAGCAAATGGAACTGGGTTTGGGTGTAAACCGGCAGCAACTAGTCCTGCAATGTGTGCCATGTCCACCCAGAGGATTGCTCCAACTTCATCAGCAATCTTTCTAAATTCAGCAAAATCAATCTGACGAGAATATGCTGACCAACCAGCGATTAGGACCTTGGGCATAACTTCATGAGCACGTTTACGGATTATGTCCATGTCCATCAAGAAAGTGTCTGGATTTAGTTCATAGGCATGAGCCTCATAAGTCTTACCTGAGAAGTTCAACTTCATACCGTGAGTGAGGTGTCCACCGTGAGCTAGCTCTAGACCGAGGATACGATCTCCTGGCTTACAAAAAGCCTGCAGCACAGCAGCATTAGCGGTTGCTCCTGAGTGTGGTTGAACGTTTGCGTGCTCAGCACCAAATAGTTCTTTGGCTCTATTGCGAGCTAGATTCTCAGCAACATCAACTGCTTCGCAACCACCGTAGTATCTCTTACCTGGGTAGCCTTCTGCATACTTGTTTGTCAGCACTGATCCTTGGGTTTCAAGAACTGCTCTTGAGACAAAGTTTTCGCTGGCAATCATCTCAAGGAAGTTGCGCTGGCGATCTAGCTCTGCTTGTAAGACAGCAGCGATCTCAGGATCTGCTGCAGCTAGTGGGGAATTAAACTCTTGAGGCACTTGGGACATTGGGAACTCCTTAACGGCTATAAAGTGGTTTGGCCCAGGCGTACGACCAAAATGCCTTCGCTCCCTGATGGAAATCCATCTTTAACGCCAGTTGCGATAAGGCAATTCTAGTGCAGAGGCAAAATATGGCTTAACCACACCATTTGCGACACGACTCCTGAGTAAACAATCGGTAAACGGAATATTGACTATCCTTGCTTCAGAGAAACGAACATAGCAAGGATCTATAAGTGCCACTAGGGAATATCATCGGAATCAGCATGATTGTGGTTGGCCTAATATTGGCTGGAGTGGTCCTAGGCAAGTCTTTGTCCTATAGAAAAAGCCAAAGGAACCAAGACGACCGGCTAGATGACTAGCGGAGCCTAAACTGGAGCCTATGAGCACGCCAATAAACCACTGGGTCTTGACCTTCGTTTGCACTGACCAACCGGGCATAGTCCACTCCATCTCGGGGGCTATTGTTCAGGCTCAGGGCAATATCACCGAAAGCAAGCAGTTCACTAGCTCCGAGAGTGGCAAGTTCTTCATGCGCCTGCAGGTTGAGGTTAGTGCCACTAAAGCAGAATTTGCAGAGAAGCTCTCCGTTGTAGCCAAAAAGTACGATGCCCAATGGCACATCGATGAAGTTGGCCGCAAAGTAAAAGCCGTAATCCTGGTAAGCAAGAGCGCTCACTGTTTAAACGATTTACTTTTCAACCAAAGATCAGGTCAAATACCAATTGAGGTTCCTGCCGTTTTTGGTAACCACCCAGATCTTTCAGAGCTTGCAGGTTTCTATGGGGTTCACTTTGAATCTCATGCAATAACTGATTCAGCCACCAAAGCTACCTTTGAGCAAATGCTTCGTGAATACATTCACAAAAACAATATCGAAGTGATTGTGCTAGCCAGATTCATGCAGGTACTTAGCCCAGAATTCTGTCGGGAGTTTGAAGGCAAAATCATTAACATTCATCACTCCTTCCTGCCAGGCTTCAAGGGAGCTAATCCATACGCTCAAGCGCATAACCGTGGTGTAAAACTTATTGGTGCAACCGCACACTTTGTGACAGCTGATCTCGATGAGGGCCCAATCATTGAACAGAATGTAATCCGAGTAGATCACGGTAAATCAAAACAGGACCTTGTGGCAATGGGCCAAGATGTTGAATCAAAGACCCTCGCCCAAGCAGTTAGATGGTTTGCTGAACATCGAGTATTACTCGATAACGAGCGAACCATCATCTTCCACTAAGACGAGGGTCTTCAATCTTTGTTTAGTGTCTTCTTCTCCTAAAGCGCAGAGTAGTTCCAGCAGCAAAAGCAGCTAATGAAAGAGCTAGTGCTAGGAGTCCTGCAATCAGGAATAAGGGTTGGGCTTCATTTTGTGAAAGAACCAACTTTTTAGACGCTTCTTCCTTTAGTTCTTCAGTTATTGGCTGAAGCTCCTCCTGCTGACTTTCCTTCACTGGCAACGATTCTTCAACAGTTGGTGTGTCTTCAGTTACCTTTTCAGGTAGTTCAGGATTCACCTCTGTTGGCGTTGGCTTAGGGTCTTTCACTGTTGCACCGGTTGGCTGACCTGAGGCATTGAGGTTTTGATTCACAATCTCATCTGGTGTGATGTTGATCGTATTTGATGCCAATGCTGCTGTTGGTCCAGTGTTTCCAGCTAGGTCGGTTACTGAGTTAGCAGCTAGGGTAACCAGAGTCGAACCAACACCACAGCCAGTTAGTTCGATCTGCCAGCCCAGCCCTGCACGAAGTACTGAGTAGTTCATCACACAGTTGGTTGCTGTTCCTGAGAAGGTGAACTTATTCGCAGCCATACCGGTAGTTGGTTCTTCGCTATCAAAGACCCAGATTGGTAGACCACCAACGCCAGGTGCTGTGATGTCAGTAACTCGAAGCACTGGAGCGGTTGTGTCGATCTTGGTTACAGGCGTTTGGTTTGGAAGGCTAGGGCCAATATTTCCTGCAGTATCAGAAACTGATAATGGGTTCAGAACTAGGCCAGCGAGGTTTCCATTAGAACAGTTAGCGATAGTTATTGTGTAGTCAGTGCCAGATCCAGTTAGGAACTGGATAACACAACCGGTACCTTTGACTAACCAGTCAGTGCTATCTCCTGCTAAACCAGTTACTGATTCAGTGAATACAGCTTTGTAGATGATCAAATCATTTGTGCTTGGCTGCTTGATTAGTGTGCTGATTTCAGGAAGGGTTCTGTCCAAAGTGATTGGTGTAGTCGATACAGCTCTCACCGGACCGATTGCATTTCCGTTGACCGTATCAACTTTCAATGTAAGGGTAATACTTCCATCGCTACAGCCAGATACAGTAGCCGCATAGTTAGCTCCGCTTCCTGTAAGAGTTGAGATGTAACAACCGGTTACTGTTCCAGAGATAGTGAAGTCATCAGCTGTGAGACCAGTAACACTTTGACCAAACCTAATGTTGAATACTGGAGCAACAGCTTTGCTAGGTGAAGCTGGTGCTGTGAATGAAGTCACACTTGGACCTAAGTTGTAAGTGATGCTGGCTGCGCCGTTAGCTGGCTGCCAAGCAGCTGTGTATACAACTGATTGGAATCTAGTTGCGTTGGTAAAGCTAGATCCACCACCACCACCGCCACCGTCTGTGAGTGAAGGTTCGGTGTCTGCGCCACCGCCACCACCGCCGTAGTAGCCGCCACCGCCACCACCGCCTCCAGAGACTGAGCTAGATGGGTTATTAGCGCTTCCTCCAGCACCACCAACTCCTAGAGCTCCCGCGGCACCAGGTGTCGTCAGAGTTCCGTTAGAGGTTCCACCTGCTCCGCCTGCTGTTGGTGTACCGGCACCACCACCTAGGCCTTGACCGTTACCGCCAGGGTTGGCTGTTGTAGCAGAAGCAGAACCACCAGCGCCACCTACCCAACCACCGGTGCCACCACCGCCACCTGCAACTGCAATGCGATCAGCTAGCGCTGTGCTAGTTCTGATATCTGTCGCTCCACCACCAGAGCCTTCATCGTTGTGACCTGAACCTGCAGCGCCACCACCGTTATAACCACCAGCGGCACCGTTACCAGATGATCCTTGTCCACCTACATAAATAAATAGTGGTGTTGTTGGAACGGTTCGGAAAGTGGCAGTGGTCTTTGAACCGTTACCACCGGATCGACCACCTTGTGCTCCTGCAATTGAAATTGACACAGTGCGAACATCTGCAGGAGGTGTCCAGGTGTAGTAGTCACCGGCATAAGGGAAGCTGACTGTGCAGCTGGTACCAGTGGCATTACAAACTGGTGTTGGATTGGTTGCTACAGCTTGAACTGCTGGAACAACAACCGCTCCAAGAACTATCGATAATGCACCGGCCAAAGTGAAAACTTTTGGCAGGCGTGATTTGTTTTTTATTTGCATGCAGATAAAAGTAAAACTCCAACAGAAATCCTGCTGGAGTTTTACACAGTCAAAGTACTCTTTGACTTATCAACATCTATGCCAATCTAGCCTTTAGGTTAGTAGCCAGTGAGCTCATGAACTCATCGGTTGTTTGGTAAGCCTGTTCTTTACCAACGAGTAGAGCTAGATCTTTCGTCATGTGGCCTGACTCAACAGTCTTAATAACAACATCTTCCAATGTCTCAGCAAATTTTGCTACTTCTGGTGTGCCATCAAGTTCTGCACGATGCATCAACGCTCTTGTCCATGCGTAGATAGAAGCAATCGGGTTAGTGCTTGTCTTCTTACCTGCTTGGTGATCGCGGTAGTGTCTAGTCACTGTTCCATGAGCAGCTTCTGCAAGAGCAGTTTTGCCATCAGGAGTAGTTAGCACAGAAGTCATCAGACCAAGAGATCCAAAGCCCTGAGCAACAGTGTCACTCTGAACGTCACCGTCATAGTTCTTACAGGCCCAAACGTAGCCACCTTCCCACTTCAAAGCAGCAGCAACCATGTCATCGATTAGACGGTGCTCATAGGTCAAACCAGCGGCCTCAAACTTAGCTTTGTATTCAGCATCAAATACTTCTTGGAAGGCATCCTTGAAAGCACCATCGTATGCCTTCAAGATTGTGTTCTTAGTTGATAGGTATACCGGGTAGTTACGCGAAAGCCCATAGTTGAAAGATGCTCGAGCAAAGTCACGAATAGAGTCCATGTAGTTATACATACCCATCGCAACCCCACCGTGCTCAGGGTAATCAGCCACAGTCATAGTAGTTGGCTCTGAGCCATCCGCTGGTGCCCAAGTCATTGTTACTCGGCCTGCACCAGGCACTTTGAAATCAGTTGCCTTGTATTGATCACCATGGGCGTGACGGCCAATGATGATTGGCTTAGTCCAGCCAGGTACCAGTCTTGGCACATTAGAAATAATGATTGGCTCACGGAAAACAACACCATCCAAGATATTACGGATAGTTCCATTAGGGGACTTCCACATCTTCTTCAAACCAAACTCAACTACACGAGCTTCATCAGGAGTGATAGTTGCACACTTCACACCAACACCGTGCTTCTTGATTGCATTAGCTGCATCAATGGTTACCTGGTCATCGGTTGCGTCGCGGTGCTCAATGGATAGGTCGTAGTAGTCAAGATCAACATCTAGAAAAGGCAAGATCAAAGAATCCTTGATGTTTTGCCAGATGATGCGGGTCATTTCATCGCCGTCAAGCTCTACGACCTTGCCAACTACCTTGATTTTTTCCATGTTGATTCCTTGTCTTTTCTTTCTTACAACCTATAAAGCCTAAACTAGTGAGTCGCGCCAAGCCTTATGCATCTTGGCAAACTTACCTGTGCCAGCAATCAATACTGCTGGCTCGTCATCTTCGATGATCTGACCATGCTCCATAACCACAACCCGGTCAGCAATAGAGACAGTTGAGAGCCTGTGAGCAATAATGATGGCTGTTCGGCCTGCTAGCAGAGTCTGCAAACCCTTCTGCACCATACGCTCGCTTGGGATATCTAGTGAACTTGTAGCCTCATCCAGAATCAGAACAGTAGGGTCAGCGATGAACGCTCTAGCAAAGGAAATCAACTGACGCTGACCTGAAGAAACACGACCACCACGCTTATTCACATCGGTGTCATAGCCATCAGGCAAGCTCAAGATGAACTCGTGAGCACCAACAGCCTTGGCTGAGCTTTCAATCTCTTCCATGGTGGCTTCTGGTTTACCGAGGGAAATGTTTTCAGCAACAGTTCCGCTAAACAGGTAAGCCTCTTGAGTAACCATGACAACTGCTTTGCGAAGATCATCATCAGTAAGTTGACGTAGGTCAACACCATCAAGTTCAACTGTTCCTGCACTTGGGTCATAGAAACGACCAATGAGTTTTGCAAGAGTTGACTTTCCAGCACCGGTTGTTCCAACCAGAGCAATAGTTTGACCTGCTGGAATGTCCATGTTGAATTTAGGTAGGACCACTTTGCCATTGGAATAGGCGAATTCAACAGTATCGAACTGAATGTGTCCTTTCCGAGGAGCTAGTGGTGTTGGGTTCGTTGCTTCTGGAACTGAAGGTTCCTCTTCTAAAACACCTGATATCTTCTCAAGAGCAGAGTTTGCTGACTGGTATGAGTTATAGAACATGGCCAGATTCTCCATAGGCTCATAGAAACTTCTGGCATACAAAATACAAGAAATTAGAACACCGATACCGAGATCGCCTTCCATGACTCTAAAGCCACCCCACAGCAAGACGAAGGCAACAGTGATGTTACCAATCATGATTAGCCCTGGATCGTAGATACCAAAGAGCTGAATGACTTTAGCGTTTACTGAACGATAATCCTCAACTAGTTCTTTATAGGTATCTTGGTTTCTCTTTTCCTTGCGGAAAGCCTTTACTGCACGAATACCAGTCATTGACTCAACGAAGTGGACAATCAACTTAGCTGAGGCAACACGAGTCTTGCGGTAGCTGATTCTGGTGTTCTTTTGGAACCATCTGGTTAAGAAGAACAGTGGGATAAAGCTAACCAACATAATCAAGAAAGATGATGCATCTAGGGTTAACAGAGCGATAGCGGTAAAGAGCATGAATAAAATACCCGAGATCATTTCACTACCACCAGAATCAAGTAGTTCCTTGATGGAATCTAGGTCGCTGGTTTGACGAGCGATGACTCGACCAGAAGTATATGTCTCGTGGAACTCAACAGATAGACGCTGAGTATGACGGAACAACCTCTTGCGAAGTCCGAACATAATGTCTTGGCTCACTCTTGCTGCAAATCTCAAGAAGTAGGCAATTGTGAATCCAGCTAGTACAGCTGTGGTCACATAGCCACCAACGGTCCAGTACAAAAGAGATAGATCTCCAGCCTGGGCAGCAGGTAGAGCATAGTCAACAGTGGCGGCAATAAGCCAAGGCCCTGAAACTCTAAGTGCTTGGCTAGTGATAACCAATGCTAGAGAAAGAAAGAGCCTGTTCTTGACTGGTTTGATGATTTCACCAAGTAGCTTCAAGCTGCGCTCGCGAACTCGAGCCTGCTCTTCTTTGTTTAGCTCAATCTTTTCTTCGTTCTTCACGCCCTGCATGCTCATTAGTACTTCACCTCAATCATTTTTCCTGCGGCATCCAAGCTGCTAATCACGTATCTGTAGTGATCATTTGAGGCGATCAGATCGCTGTGTTTACCGAAGGCAGTAATCTTGCCATCCTGCAAGAGTGCAACCTTGTCGGCTAGTTGAACAGTTGAAGGACGGTGAGCAACAATCAAAGCTGTTGTTGCCTTTAGAACCGTTCTTAGAGCATCTTCAACCATTGCTTCAGTATCAACATCTAGAGCTGAAAGCGGGTCATCAAGCACTAGAACAGCAGGTTTAGCGGCAACCGCTCTTGCAAGTGCAATACGTTGTCTTTGACCACCTGAAAGCGATAGCCCCTCTTCGCCAATCTTGGTATCTAAGCCATCAGGCAAATCGTAAGCGAAACCAGCTTGGGCAATTTCAAGGGCCTGAGCCAGATCTTCTTCTGTGCTTCCAGGTCTTCCAAGCAGCACGTTGTTGCGAATAGTGTCACTGAACAGGGTTGAGTCTTCAAACGCCATTGCGATATGAGATCTAAGTTCTTCTCTAGATAGATCTCTGATGTCAACACCATCTAGTTTCACTGACCCACCAGTGACCTCATAAAGCCTTGTTGCCAAAGCAGTAATCGAAGTTTTACCGGAACCTGTGATTCCAATTAGAGCAACTGATTCACCAGGTTCGATTTCTAGATTAACTCCGTCAATCAAGTCTGTTTGTTCAGCTGGTGCATCTGCGTATCTGAAGCTGACATTTTCAAAGACCAATCGACCCTTTGGTTCTTTGATGGTCTTTGGCTGCTCAGGGTCAGTGATGTCAACCTTGGTATCAATAACTTCAAAGAAACGCTCCACTGCAGATCTAGCATCAATGGTCATCGATAGAAGGAAACCTAGTGAGTCAATAGGCCAGTGCAAAATACGGGTGGTGAGGATGAAGGAAAGCAGAAGACCAATTGTCATGTTTCCTTCAACAATTTGCCAAACACCAAGAGGCAGATAAATAGCAGTTGCGATAGAAGGAATTGTTGAGAAGTAGAACCAGAGGTTTGCCTCCATCTTGGCCTTG
The DNA here is from genome assembly GCA_947489235.1 of Micrococcales bacterium. Lineage (GTDB taxonomy): Bacteria > Actinomycetota > Actinomycetes > Actinomycetales > Microbacteriaceae > Rhodoluna. The sequence continues at coordinate 10,632 of CANLDE010000006.1, read as the reverse complement.
TTCAACTCTGTGCCTCTTAGCTTCAAAGCATCCTTGGCAAACTTCTCTGTCATGAATGATCCACGACCAAAAGCCTTGATAACACGAATGCCGTGAACGCTTTCCTCAACAGAGGTAGCAAGGTCTCCAGCTTGATCTTGGCTCAAACGCGCAGTGACGTGGTATTCCTTCTCGAATCTGAAGCCAAGAATCCAAAGTGGTGACATGACGACGAAGAAAACTGATGCAAGTATCCAGCTGTATGAAAACAGAAGAGTAAAACCAACAACAATGGTGAATAGGTTAGCTACTAAAAGAACAAGACCAAAAGATAGCCATCGTCTAATCATGCTCAAATCGCTAGAAGCACGGGAGAGCAATTGTCCGCTTGGCCATTTGTCATGGAAAGCAACTTCAAGATCTTGAAGCTTTGCATAAAGAGCTCTTCTGAGTCCCGCTTCAACGTGTGTGCCAGGAGTCAAGACCAGCCATCTACGAAGCAGAACCATCACCGCTTCTAATAGACCCATGCCTAGAACCGCGAATACTGCAAATAGCAGGGTGTCGAATGTGGTGTTGTTTTCCAGAGTGTCAAAAAGGCTTCTCAGATATCCAGGGATTGCCAAGGCAAACATGTGCCCTGAGATAGCAGCAATTGTGCCCAAAACTATCCTCGGCAATGCCTTTTTGGCATAGGGGAATATTCGGAGCAAGGTCCGAACGGTACCTAATTTCTTCATGTCCAAAAAACCTAAATCTCAAAAGTGGGCCTAAATCCGCAAGTTTCGCAGATGCCTTAGCAAAGCCTTTCAGTCTATCTAAAGTTGTAGGCTATACATTGAAATATACCTTTTCAACACCCTCATTCATCCCACAAGGAGCAAATGCATCATGGCCCGCCACGGTAAAGTCTCAGTAATTGGCTCAGGTTTCTACGGAACCACCACAGCCCAGCGTCTAGCTGAATACGACATTTTCGACACTGTCGTTCTAACCGACATCCTCGAAGGCAAGCCTGAGGGAGTTGCCCTAGATATAAACCAGTCTCGCTCAATTGAGGGCTTTGAGACCAAGGTTGTTGGCGCTAGCACCCAAGCTGATGGCACAGGCTATGAAGCCATCGCTGACAGCGACATTGTGATCATTACCGCAGGTCTTCCGCGCAAGCCTGGTATGAGCCGCATGGATCTTCTAGAAGTAAACGCCGGCATCGTTGGAGGGGTAGCAAAGAACATCGCGAAGCATGCTCCAAATGCTGTAATTATTGTAGTTTCAAACCCACTAGATGAAATGACTGCTCTAGCTCAAAAAGCATCAGGTTTCCCTAAGGAAAGAGTTATCGGTCAGGCTGGAATTCTTGACACCGCTCGTTTCACTAACTTTGTTGCTGAAGCAACAGGTGCGCACATTGCAGATGTCAAGACCCTTACTCTTGGTTCCCACGGTGAGACCATGGTTCCAGTTCCTTCAGTTTCAACAGTGAACGGTAAGCCAATTGTTGAAGTTCTAGGTGCTGACAAGGTAGCTGAACTAGTTGATAAAACCCGTAACGGTGGAGCAGAGATCGTGGCTTTACTAAAGACCGGTTCTGCATACTATGCACCTAGTGCAGCGGTTGCTCGCATGGCAAAGGCAGTGCAAGAAGATAGCGGAGCTGTCTTCCCTGTATGTGCATGGGTTGATGGTGAGTTTGGTATCTCAGGTGTTTACCTAGGAGTTGAAGCAAAGCTAGGTAAGGGTGGAATCAAGCAGATTGTTGAAACACCACTTGATGCGCAAGAACTTGATGCTCTAAAGGTTGCTGCCGAAGCAGTAAGAGCGAAGCAAGCAGATATCTCTAATCTCTAGTGATAGAAGTGACGCTCACCGGTAAAGAACATGGTGAGCTTAGCTTCCTTAGCGGCTGCAATAACTTCTTCATCTTTAACTGAGCCACCAGGCTGAACTACTGCCTTCACTCCTGCTTTTATCAAAACCTCTAGCCCATCAGCAAATGGGAAGAAGGCATCGCTTGCGGCAACCGATCCATTAACTCGCAGGTCTCCCCTAGTAACTGCCAACTTACAAGAATCAACTCTGTTCACCTGACCCATTCCAATACCAATGGATGAGCCATCTTTAGCGAGCAAGATTGCATTGGATTTAACTGCTCTAACCGCACGCCAAGCAAATGCAAGATCAGCCATAGTTTTCTCATCTGGTTTAGCACCACTTACAAGCTTCCAATTTGTAGTTGAGAAGTTTAGGAAACTATCTGCTTCTTGAACCAGTAATCCACCAGATATTTGTCTTAGTTCATGTGTTTCACGACTGTAGTTTTTAGGTAGTTCTAAAATTCTTAGGTTCTTCTTACGGTCAATAAGCAAGCGAAGTGCCTCTAGTTCAAAACCTGGAGCGATAAGCACTTCGGTGAACACATCTATAAGGTTCAAAGCCATAGCCATAGTTACAGTTCTATTGGCAGCAACCACACCACCGTAGGCGCTAACAGGATCACAGAGGAATGCCGCAGAGTGAGCAGCAGCAATCGGATCTTCAGCACCACTAGGTGCTATCGCTATTCCGCAAGGATTAGCGTGCTTGATGATTGCTACCGCTGGTTCATCAAAGTCATAGGCCGTTCTAACCGCAGCATCGGCATCAACATAGTTGTTATAAGACATCTCTTTGCCGTTATGTAGTTTTGCTTGAGCAATACCTGAAACAGCTAGTGGGCTGCTGTTTCTATATATGGCAGCTGCTTGATGCGAGTTCTCTCCGTAGCGAAGAACGCTGAGTAGATCTGCTTCTAGATCAACTACCTGAGGGAAACCAGGGTTCTTCAAAACAGTTTTGTTACTTTGGTTAGGTAGTGCAGCCTCTACCTCATCTGCAAACCAACTGGCAACAGCTGTGTCATACCTTGAGGTGTGTGTGAAAGCTAGTGCAGCTAGTTCTCTTCTTTGCGCAAGTAGAGTTCCACCGGCTTCAAGGCTTGCAATGATCTCTGAGTATTTACTTGGATCAACCACGATTGCTACATTCGCATAATTCTTAGCCGATGCCCTAACCATCGCAGGCCCACCAATATCAATCTGGTCAACTACAGCATCACCTTTGGCTCCTGATGCCACAGTGCTGGCAAATGGGTATAGGTTCACAACCACTAATTCAAAAGGTTCAATCTCCAGTTCACGCAATTGCTCCTCGTGATTGACTAGTCGCATATCGGCTAGAAGGCCGCCATGAATTTTCGGATGCAGGGTCTTTACTCGCCCATCCAATGCTTCAGCAAAGCCGGTTACTTCAGCTACCTCGGTAACTGCAAGGCCCGCAGATCTAATGGTGCTTGCTGTTGACCCGGTTGAAACAAGTGCTACACCTGCCTGAGATAAAGCAGTTGCCAATTCAACTAATCCAGTCTTATCGCTTACAGAAAGTAGAGCACGCTTGATAGCAACCCGATCACGGTGACGGTAATCCGCTGGGGTGTATTCGTTCTGTGCTGACAAGGTTGTCCCTAACTCTATAGTTTTGCTACTGGAAGGTGTTTGTGGGCTATCTTTTCGATGGTTTGCGCAAGTAGCTCATGTTCTACTGTTTTGATTCTTACATGAAGACTGTGTTCGGTATCCCCTGGTTCAACTAACACTTCGCTTTGCACAATGATCTCACCGGTATCAACACCTTCATCCACGAAGTGGATGCTCACTCCAGTCTTGCTAGCACCATTGGCCAGTGCATCTCTAACAGCGTGAGCACCTTTGAATTCAGGCAACAGGCTTGGGTGGATGTTGATTAGTTTGCCCTTGAGCGCTGAGACAAAACTAGCTGGAAGTATTTTCATAAATCCAGCAAGCACAACTAAATCTGGTTGATGATGTAATACATTAGCTAGCAGGGTCTTTGCCCAGTCTTCTCTGGAACTAAATTGCGAAGGATGCACAACAAAAGTGTCAACCTCATAGAGCTCAGCATGTTCTAAACCGGGAGCATCGCAGTCAGAGCCAACAGCAACAATCTTGGCCGGATAAAGTGGGTTCTCGCTTTTCTGCAATAGGGATAATAGGTTAGATCCGCTGCCTGAGATGAGTACGACAACAGATATCATGTTCTTATTTTACCGCTCGCGTTTTTCCTGATGAGCTCTGCATCAGCCTCGTCTGGCCGAGCACTGAAGAAAGCGGCCAAGATAGCAGCAACACTGACCTCAACAAAAGTAACTCCAGCAACAACCCATGGGTTAGCGCCAACCAAGCCCATCCGCCCAGGTCCAATGGAGCCACTAGCAAAGTCAGCTAGTATCCACATTTCTACAGCTGCTACCAAACCAATAGCCAGACCAAGCGAAATGGCCGCAGTGGTGGCCGAGGAATAGTTGAACCTAAGTTCTGCTGTATGGGACTTAACTAAAAGGGTTGCAAAGAAGGCAGCCAACAGCGGAACAAGAATGAATAAGACACCCAAGCTGCCGCTGGAAACAGGAAGAGCGGCAAGCATGGGGATTGCTGGCAGTGGTCCTAGCTCTGTTACCAAAGGACTCACCTGTGAGCCTTGGCCAACTGCAAAGCCGACACCTGTCAACCAGGAATTACCTAAGGCAATTAGGTTAGGCATCAAAGAAAGCTGACCTGCACTTACAGCCAGAGTTCCAAGGAAAGTTAGTTGAAGGGATTGAGATAATTTCACAATCTCAATCCAGTTCAGAGTCAGCATCACAGAAATCAGAATTGCACTTACCGCACTCATTGCCGCAACCACACCGGTGCCAGCACGAAGAGCTGGACCAACCAGAGGTTTTAGGGCCCAAGGCAGTTTTTTAGCAAGGTCTATAAAGAAATTTCTAAAACGGTCTCGAAGATTACTCGGTTCTGAGTCTTCAAAGAGTATTGGATTACCTATAACAGATCCAGTAATCAGTAACGCGGCAAAAAGCGCAGTTGGGATAAATACACCCTGCCATTGGATTACATAGATTGTCTTGCTCACGCTTGTGCTGGTCAAAAATACTGCGACAAGTAAATACGCAACTATGGCACCAATCCAGCTAAACCCTAGAAACTTTTCACCACTTAGTTTTCTACCTGATCTATACATAGCCCAGCCAATAAGTATTGAGAAACCTAATGGAATGAGATCAAAGATGTATGCCGGGACTTTAAGTGAGCCAAGCTTGCTTGCTCTAAAGTGCAATGGCACTCCATGAACACTGAGCCAAGTGCGAGAAGTATCTTGAAGGACACTCTGAAATGTTGAACCTTGGGCTTGCTCGAAAAGCCATACGGCTAGATTTAGGGCAAATATGCTCACAAAGCCTAGGGAAACAACATAAGCTGCCCCTAGTGCTCCTCTAGAAAATGCCCTTATACGCATGAACTAAAGGCTAGCGATAACACCGCGCATCAAGGCTGCAGTCTCACTAGGAGTCTTGCCGACCTTCACACCGACTTTTTCGAATGCTTCTTTTTTGGCCTGAGCAGTTCCAGCAGAACCTGAAACAATTGCACCGGCGTGACCCATGGTCTTACCTTCAGGAGCAGTAAATCCAGCAACATATGCAACAACCGGCTTAGTTACGTTGTCCTTGATGTATGCAGCAGCTTTCTCTTCGCTGTCTCCACCAATTTCACCGATAAGAACAATTGCCTTAGTTTCTGGATCTGCTTCAAAAGCTGCAAGAGCATCTATGTGAGTTGTTCCAATAACTGGGTCTCCACCAATACCGATAGCAGTTGAAATACCGATGTCTCTAAGCTCGAACATCATCTGGTAAGTCAAGGTACCCGACTTACTGACTAGACCAATTGGACCAGGACCTGAGATGTCTGATGGCGTAATACCGGCATTGGATTTTCCTGGGCTGATAATTCCTGGGCAGTTAGGGCCAATAATTCTGGTCTTGTTGCCCTTCGATACGCTGTATGCCCAGAAGCTAGCTGAGTCGTGAACTGGAATACCTTCAGTGATCACAACAGCAAGACCTATACCTGCATCAATTGCTTCCATGACAGCCGACTTAGCAAAAGCAGGTGGAACAAAGATTACAGAAACATTTGCACCTGTTGCTGCCATTGCATCAGCGACAGTACCGAACACAGGCAGCATAGTTCCATCAACATCAACAGACTCTCCTGCTTTCTTAGGGTTCACACCACCAACGATGTTTGATCCACCCTTAAGCATTCTTCTGGTGTGCTTCATACCTTCAGAACCGGTCATACCTTGAACAATTATCAAGCTGTTCTTATCTAGAAAAATAGACATTTATAAATCTCTCTTTAGCGGTTAGCGAGTTCAGCAGCTTTGTCAGCAGCTTCATCCATAGTGTCAACAACAGTTACCAGTGGGTGATTTGCATCAGCCAGAATTTTACGGCCTTCAACAACGTTGTTACCGTCAAGGCGAACAACCAGTGGCTTAGTGGCTGATGAACCTAGAGTTGCAAGTGCTCCAACAATTCCATTAGCAACAGCATCACAAGCTGTGATTCCACCGAATACGTTTACGAATACACTCTTGACCTGTGGGTCACCAAGAATTACATCTAGACCTGCGGCCATGACTTCAGCAGAAGCTCCACCACCAATATCTAGGAAGTTAGCTGGCTTTACACCACCGTGCTTTTCACCTGCGTAAGCAACAACGTCAAGTGTTGACATAACAAGGCCAGCACCGTTACCAATGATTCCAACTTCACCATCTAACTTGACGTAGTTCAAATCTGATTCTTTAGCCTTAGTCTCTAGAGGATCAAGCTGGTCACGCTCCATTGACTCTCTCTGGTGACGGAACTCAGCGTTGTCATCTAGCGAGACCTTGCCATCAAGTGCGATGATCTCGCCTGACTTAGAAAGAATTAGAGGGTTTACTTCAACCAGAGTTGCATCTTCCTTAACAAAGACATCGTATAGTTTCACAAATACTGGAGCGACCTTGGCAGCAATCTCATCACTGAAACCACCGGCCTTAGCAATCTCAAGTGCCTTAGCTAAATCAATTCCCTGGATTGCATCAATAGCAATCTTGGCTAGGGCTTCCGGACGCTCTTCGGCTAGCTGCTCAATTTCCATTCCACCTTCAACACTGCAAAGAGATAGGAATGTTCTATTACTTCTATCGAGCAAGACAGAGAAGTAATACTCCTTATCAATCTGGGCACCTTCAGCGATCATAACTCGGTTGACCGGAAGATCCTTGATGGTCAATTTCAAGATTGCCTCAGCAGCAACTCTTGCCTCTTCAGGATTGTGAGCTAGTTTTACTCCACCGGCTTTGCCTCGACCACCAGCTTTAACCTGAGCCTTAACAACAACAGTGCCGCCAATCTTGGCGGCTGCTTCTGCTGCCTCTTCTGGGGTATCTGCGATTAGCCCCTTTAGAACTGGGACTCCGTGTGCCTCGAACATGTCTCGGGCCTGATATTCAAATAAATCCACTTATGATTCCATTCACAAAAAGGGCACTGAAGAGCGTGCGCCAGAGTCCAGTTTAGAGCCTCTCGATAGGTGCTACACGCACCATCAAGCGCTTAGTGCCAACCTTTTCAAATCTAATCTCAGCTGTTTGCCTTGCTCCTTCGCCAGTTGTCTCAATTACTGTTCCTTGGCCAAAGGCATCGTGCTTCACTCTGTCCCCGACAGAGAGCACCAAACCTTCATTATTTCTAATCGTGGTGATCTCGTTATTCCAAGCCTTCTTCTCTTTGACCGGCCTGTCGTAGCCTGTTCCGCCAACGGCTCGAGGTTGGTAGCGAGGTGTCTCTCGCTCAGCACCTCTTTGATCTACCAAATCAACCGGGATATCAAGCAAGAAGTTAGAGGGCATAGTCGAGTTCAATTGACCAAAGAGCGTTCTTTGCATAGCAATAGTCAGGTAGAGCAACTTCATAGCTCTGGTGATTCCCACATAGAACAATCTGCGCTCTTCTGCCAAGCCACCAATCTCTTCGAAAGATCTCATGTGTGGCAAGGTGCCTTGCTCTAGGCCTGCGATAAAGACAATCGGATATTCCAAGCCCTTGGCGGTGTGTAATGTCATCAAAGACACTTGACCTGAGCCATCATCAATTTCATCGGCTGCTGCTGCCAGAGCAATCTCAGCTAAATAGTCGGCAAGAGTTGCCTCAGGATTACGTAACTGATGCTCAACTACCTGACCTACAAACGCATCAAGGTTTTCTACCCGAGCCTCATCTTGAGGGTCTCTACTCATCTCAAGTGCATATCTATAGCCAGAGCGCACTAGTGCTTCAATCAACACATCGCTATTCTTTGCGGTGTGTGACATTTGCTCAAGAGAATCCAACAGGTTACCGAACTTAGAAATAGCCTCTGTCAACTTAGGCCCTAGGCCTAGTTCATTTGTGTAACTTAGCGCCTCACGGAAGCTAATACCGTTTCTTCTAGCCAGCTCAGCAATCTTTAGCTCAGTCTTATCGCCAATACCCCTACCTGGCTCATTGATAACTCTGCGCACAGCTTCATCGTTACGACCATTAGAGACAGCGGTTAGGTAGGCAAGGGCATCTTTGATTTCTTTACGCTCAAAGAACTTCAAGCCACCAATAACCGCATAAGGAACTCTTTGGGACTTCAGCTCTGCTTCAATGCTTGGTGTCAGCGCGTTAGTTCTATAAAGAATTGCCATCTGTGAGTAAGCAACGCCATCACCGTGGTGCTCTTGGATCTGGTCAACGATAAAACCAGCTTCATGCCTTTCATCAACTCCGGTGAACTGAATGATCTTTTCACCAGCACCAGCATCAGTCCAGAGGTTCTTATCTGGTCTATCGAAGTTCTTAGAAATAACAGCGTTAGCTGCTGACAGGATGTTTTGAGTTGAACGATAGTTCTGCTCAAGCAGGATGGTGTGAGCACCTCTGAAGTCTTTGCTGAATTCAGAAATGTTTCTAATGTCAGCTCCACGGAAAGCGTAAATGGATTGATCACTGTCACCAACCACAGTAAGAGATGCAGGGCCAAGGAGCTCCCCAGTTTTTGCATCAGGTTGATTGAATTGCGGATCAAGCTGTTTAGTTAGTTCTCGAATAAGAGCATATTGGGCATGGTTAGTATCTTGATACTCATCAACCAAAACATGTCTGAATTTTCTTTGATAGTTTGCTGACACCTCTGGGAATGCTCTAAGCAGGAAAACTGTTTCACCGATTAGATCATCAAAGTCAAAAGCGTTATTACGCTTCTTCTCTGCTTCATAGGCTAGAAAAATCTCGGCTATAGCCTGCGACTTTGGATTCTTGGTATCGATGTTGGCTGCAAAATCTTCGGCAGTTTGTAATTCGTTCTTAGCCTTGCTTATTACAGAGGCAACTACCTGAGCTTTGAGGCTGTCAATGTCATGGCCACCAGCTCTGATCAAACGCTTGATAAGAGCCCTAGTATCACCGGTGTCATAGACAGTGAAGTTGGAGTTATGGCCTAAGCGCTCTGCTTCACGTCTCAAGATCTGTAAACAAGCAGAGTGAAAGGTTCTAATCCACATTCCCTCAGGATCGCCAACTAGGTGCTTGACTCTCTCCCGCATTTCGCTAGCTGCCTTATTGGTGAAGGTAATGGCCAAGATCTGAGAAGGCCATGCTTCTCTCTGCTGAAGTAAGTGAGCTATGCGATGGGTCAAGACCTTGGTTTTACCAGAACCAGCCCCAGCCACGATAAGTAAAGCCGGTCCTCTGTATAGGACAGCTTCTACCTGCTGAGGGTTTAGCCCTTCCAGCAAACTTGATGAGTTAGTGGGTTCAATCCAAGACATGACTAAGCAATTTTAGGTCTCGCATCCGACAGATTAGCCACGCTCGCTCAACACACGCCGCAAAAGGTCTGGCTGATCAGCAAATATCCCGTCAACCCCTGTTTGAATTAGCTCCTCGTAATAAGCCTCGATGGTGGTGGTTGCCTTCTCGGCTCTTGCTGTGTAAACCCAGACCTGCAGCCCTAGTCCATGGCAACTCGATACCCAGGTATCTTTTGAGAGCAGCATGTGGGTTGCAATTGATAAACCATCAAACACTTTGGCCAGGCTAGCAAGGTCGACTTCGACTATTTTGGTCGAATCTATGGCAAAGAAGTACTTGGCTTGAATGCCCGCTTTTTGAAATTCAGCTTTGGTTTGAAGCAGCAATTCATGGTCGAAAGATTCCACATAGAGCTGGACATTGTTTCCAATTGCTCGCGAGGAAACAATTGCTTGGGCGGTTAGCCTGCCAATGTTTTCGCTAAGAACGGAAAGGTGACTTCCACTTTTGATTTCAACCACAAGAATCTTGTTGGCTAGAAACTCACAATCTAAGACTTCGCCTAAAGTAGGGATTTCAAATTCACCATCAAAGATTGCACTACCTGGCCGAAGGTCAGGAACTCTTTCTATTGCTCGAATTGATTTGATTTCCTCCAGAGTTAGATCCTCGGAATACCAATCAGAGTGCATTTCCTCTTCGAGCATGCCTGCTCTTTTTAGGTTGGCAAATCTTTCTAGCTGTTGAATATTGGTCGTTTGGCTCAAGATGTTCTCATGGCGGATTATAAGTTTCGAATCTTTAGTGTTTACAACATCAAGTTCAATGCCATCGGCACCTTGAAGAATTCCTAATTCAAACGAAGCAAGAGTGTTTTCTGGGCGGTAGCCACTAGCTCCTCTATGAGCGATAACTAAAGGTAA
>CANLDE010000005.1 GCA_947489235.1 Micrococcales bacterium | reverse complement strand
CAGTTGGTTCAGTGCCAGCACTAAGCGCAGAAGTTGGATCTCGACCTCTTGTTGCTTTGGTAAACACAGCTCCAATTCGTGATGTTAAGGAACTGCAGGTTAACGCGTTCTCTGACTTCCACGGAGCTCTTGACTACACCAAGACAACTGCTTCTGGTATAGATACCTATACAAGCGGTGCACCGGTTATTGCTGCTAACTTTGCAGCCGATCGTGCCGCAATTCCTGCAACATTCGTCCTGTCAAGTGGTGACAACTTTGGTGCTTCTCCTCCACTCTCAACAGTGTTTGATGAAATTCCTACAGTGAAGGCAATGAACTTCATGGGTGTTGACGCTAGCACTTTTGGTAACCACGAGCACGACAAGAACTTGACCTACCTAAACGCACAGATTGCAGCATCTGATTTCAAGTGGGTAGTTTCTAACTACTCAAGCTTGAGCCAGTTGACTAGTGCTAACACAAAGGGTCAGTTGACTGCACCTTGGACAATTGTTGACCGCGGTGGCATCAGACTTGGTGTTATTGGTCTGAACACTCCTGACACCTATGAGCAGGTATTCCCAGGTAACTTGGGCAACATTGTGATGGGCGACATTCTTTCCTCAAGCCCTGCTACAAAGTCTCAGGTGCTAGGTGCAATCAACGCAGCTAGATCAGCTGGTGCTGACATCGTTGTTTCACTTGTTCACGAAGGTTTCGGAACAGTAAATGAAACCACCGGTGCATCCCAGGGCCGTCTAATCGACATCGCTCCTCTGCTAGCTGGTTCAGACTTGGTACTAGGTGGCCACAGCCACCTCAAGTTTGCTGGTGTTGTTGGAAACAAGACAGTTGCTCAAGTACCAAACGCAGGAACCCTATACAACAAGGTTCACGTCTGTGTTGACACTGCACGCAGAACAACAGTTGGTGCTCTTGTTGAGCAGGTTGTTCCTCGTGTAACCGCTGTAGCTGGAACTGCTCTTGCAAGCACAACTCTTAACCAGGATGCAATTGCTATGCTCAATGGCTACAAAGCTGAGCTTGGTTCTAAGTACAACGTAGTGATCGGTCAGATTGCTGATGTTGCACCTAACGGTGGAACACCTGCTATCCAACGTAACTACGAAACTGGACTTGGTAACTATGTTGCTGACAATCTAAGAACTGCGATGGGAACTCAGATCGCAATCACCAATGGTGGAGGTCTTAGAGATATGCTTCCAGCTAAGACATTCATTCCAAGCGACACATCAATTATTCGTCCAAGCTGGTCAAGTATCCAGGCTGGATTTACAGTTGGTGCAACTCCTTGGAAGGTAACTAGTTCCGGTCCATACACACTCACCGTTGGTGACGTTGCTACAGTTCTACCTTTCGGTAACACTGCTGCTACAACAACTATCACTGGTGCGGATGTTTGGGCTGCTCTTGAAAATGGAGTTTCACAGATTGCTACCGGAGCGGGACGTTTCCCTCAGGTATCTGGCTTGAAATTCACATTCGACATGTCTAAGGCAGCTAACAGCGGCCGTGTAACAGCGGTTACTCTAACTGATGGAACACCAATTCCAAATGACAGAACTGTTTCATACACATTTGCTACCAATGACTTCATGGTTGCCGGTGGAGATGGATACACCATGTTGGGTGGACTAGCTAAAGCTAAGACTCGCGATGTCTTAGAAACTCTAGTTCGCAACGCAATCATCAGAGACAGCGCTAACGGCCCTGTCCAGATGAACACAGATGGTCGAATCACAAGAATCGGCTAATCATCTAGAACTGAAGTTTGGGGTGGCCTTCGGGTCACCCCAAACTCATTTAAGGCAGGTTTATGAATCACTTGGTAGCCTTGACTAATGATTGATTCAAAGGATTTTAGCGAGTTCCTCGCCAATAGAAGAAGCACTCGAGCATTCAAATCAGACCCAGTTGATGCCAAGATAATCGATGAGCTTTTAGAAGATGGTCTCACTGCACCTAGTTGGAGTAACACTAGGCCTTTCCTAGTGGCTGTGGCATCGGGTGAAGTTAGAGATCGCATTTCTAAAGACATGCTGGAACGTTGGAGCGTTGGCTCTGGAATGACTAGTGGAAATCTAAAAGACAAAATTAAATTTCTTTTTACCCCTAAAGCATGGCCACTAAGTGATTACCCAATCATGAAGCCATACCCAAAGTCTTTACAACCTAGAGCTAGAAGAGTAGGTAAAGAACTCTATGGGTTGTTAGGTGTAGCAAGGGGAGATAAGAAAGCTAGAGATGCGCAGTGGGCAAAGAACTATGAGTTCTTCAATGCTCCTGTTGAAATATTTGTTTTCATCCATAAAGGGTTGTCTGTGTTTGCAGCCAATGATGCTGGATTATTCGCCGAGAACCTAATGCTTAGTGCTCATGCCAAAGGTCTTGGTACATGTGCTCAAGGAGCGGTTGCGATATGGCCTAAAGCTGTGCATGAGGAATTCGTTATCCCTAAGGGATACAAACTTATCTATGGCATTGCAATTGGATACCCCGATGAGGCTGAGGTAAACACTTTCCAAGCCAACCGAATTGGCCCTGAAGAGATTTCCGCTAAAGCTAAGTAGCTCAGCGGAAGAAAATCAATTTCTATTGCTTTTTCTTAGATAAGTTCTTGATCCAAGAAACTGCGCTGGTAGACCAGAGTGCCCAGAGAACTAGTAATGGTTGAAAGAAAAGCCTTATCAGTCTGGCTTGGTCCGTATCTAAGCCGAAGGCATCTGTTCGGGTCAGCCATTGAGAAATGTTGCCTGGAAATATGGCGACAAAGAATAGGGCCGTTACTGTTCCAGCTATCGGAGCTTTGTATCCAGATAGCAGCCAGAGCCCCAAACAGATCTCCACGACTCCGCTTGCAAGTACGACGAAATCGGCATCTAGCGGGACCCAGGTAGGCACCTGAGCCCTGAAGGTTTCTCGAGCTGAACCTAAGTGGGATGTTCCGGCCAAGGCTAAAGCCAGCCCTAAGGCTATTCGAGAGAGGTTTTTGACTATCTTCATGATGTTTAGCAGTCTACTTTCAGCCTGCCTTGTAGGGCCTCAGGCAATAGCCTGGGGCCTATTTGTTTAACTAAAAGTTTTACTTTCTAGGACAGTGAGCGGCCCACGATAAGGCCAATCAAATTATTCCAGTTTAATGAGCTCATCGGGTTGTCAACCACATCATCAAGGATTTTTCCTAGTGTGTAAGCCTGAATAAGAACTGCTGCTGCACGTGGGTCGAAGTCTTTGTTGAACCAGCCACGGTTTTGAACTTCAGTGAACTGTTGTGTGAACTCATCGGTTAGACCTTGTTGAACTTGGCCCAATGCTTTTCTAAACTTCTCGTTCTTCTCTGCCATACCGAGGATACGAGCTCGCTCATACCTATTAGCTATGCGTGCTGGATCTTGGGTTAGTTCTGTGAACCTTGACAACCCAGCGAAGAACTGTTCTTTAGTCTTGCATTCTTCAAGCAGCTGGCGAATAACACCACCACTTTTTTCAACAAACCTTGAGTAGCGGACTAAATAGGCTTCTTCGATCAAATCCCCGATTGTGTCCCAAAAGTGATACAGGGAGCCCCTTGCTATACCTGTTCTGCGAAGAATCTCCGCAGCGGAAACTTCTTTATCATGCAGTTCATCAAGCATCTCTACTGCGGTTTGCAGCAGTTTGGCCCGTGTTTCCTGCCCTGCCTCGCTCATTCGCCTAGTCTAGCAAGTGGCGCAAAAATGTCGTATCTAGCGGTTAAAAGTGTCGTATCAGATAGGCGAGGAATCAGATGATTAGTCCTCAGTGATGGCTATTTCTTTACAACAGAGCCTTGCCCGTTTAGCTGCCAGGCATGAACGTAGTCAATCACTGTCTTACTTTCTGACCATCCAGAGTAGCTACCACCAAAACCAACAGAACCTCCTACAGCGTTATTGAGGATCAAGAAAAATGGCTCATTGAAAACCCATTGTCCCTGAACATTGGCTGGGGTAACAGCCCAGAACATCTCTCTATCGATGTAGAACTCTAATCTGTTTGGCTGCCATGCCAGGCCGTAAGTGTGAAAGTCCTGCTGGTAGTTAGCCTGGTTCTTTTCTTCTCCCCAGACGTAACTGTGATTACCACAGCAGGTTGCGGTGTTTGTCTTCGAGAAATGAACTGCTGCAGAGTTTCTCATAGGTAGGTTCCCACCCTGCTCAGCGATGTCTATTTCTCCAGCTAAAGGCCAACCTACATCAGTCATTGCATCACCCAGTGCCCAGAATGCTGGCCAGTTAGCGCCACCAGCAGGCATTTTCATGCGGGTTTCAATGTAACCGTATTTGAATGACACTTTCTTTTGAGTATCAAAGCGCCCACTGGTGTAGTTACAAGGTGCTGACTTGCATTCGCCTGCGTCAGTAGGTGCAACGCTGACTCTCTTGGTGGTAATCACCGCATTTCCCTGTGGTGTGCCATCGAGTCGAATGGCGTCTGGGGTGTACCACTGCTTTTCTGAGTTATGACAGGTTCCTCCACCATTCTCACTTCCATGTCCACAGTACCTAGAGGTCCAATTAGTGGAATTGATCAGGCCACCATTTTCTCCGGTAAAAGAATCTGACCAAAGTAATTTGCCCAGCTTATGGCCCAACAAAGAGGGTGCAGCCACTGTTGCTTTCCATTGGGCATATAGATTCAGCTTGCTCTTGGGCTTAACAACTGACGAGTTGTAGTAGCGCACAGGCCCGGACTTAGTCAAAGACCAGCCAATAAACCGATGAGAGTCAAGAGTGAATTTGACAGCTGACAAGGCTTTTCCCTTTGCAGGTACGGTCTGCTTGGCCATGACGCCTGAACCGCCGTTGGCATTGAAGGTCACTGTATATGACGTTGCAGCAACTGCAGCAGTAAGGCTAGGTGCTGATAATGCAGCTAAGGAAATTAGTGCTGCTGTCAGAAACCCGATTGTCTTTTTTCTCATTTTTCAATCCTAGTTTGAAACCGCTTTCACCGCGCCTGGCTGGTGTGCAATCAAGATATTCACAGCAATTTATAATTACTTCATGGCTTCTAAATCAAAAGGCAAAGTACCGGCTGATCAAGCAAAATTGGAAGCTGAATGGCTCAGAATCGGGATATCCGGTCCAGCCCGCAAAGCCTTGGTCGATGCAAAACTCTATAAGGTTTCTGATCTAAGAAAAATCACCCTGCAAGAGCTGACAGATCTTCATGGAATGGGAAAATCTTCAATAGCCCGACTCCAAGTAATTATGAAGGCCAAGAAGATTTCTTTCACCACTCACTAGAAACGAGGCTGTGCACAATCTCTGCAGGGAAACTAGTTTTGCTAAAGACTACTTCTGCTAGCGGCAGCATGGCTTGTCTAGCCAGCAGTTAGACAAAAACCCCGGCGGTAACCGGGGTGATTGTTTGACCTCTTGACGAGGGTCTAATCGGAAGAAACGATTCCGAAACTGACTCCAGTTTCGAGTATAGGGAATATTTCTTTTTTAGGAAAGAAGTTATCCCCTTCCGGTTAGGCCCTCTCCCTAGTCCATGCCTTACGAGAGGAGATACAAGATGACTATTAGCCAGATTGTTGATCTGGTGATACTGGTGGTGAAGATAATCATTTTGATTGTCGAAAACACCCGTACCAGGTAGAACCAGCAGGTTCTGACCCGCAAAGGTCAGAACCTGCCTCAACAACTACCGTTCTACTTCTAACGAAGCGTGATCTTAGAAGTAGTGACCTGTGTTTGACGGTAAGTACTGTCGGCAGCCAAAGTGACAACCGCGGTGTAATCGCCAGCAACATAAGATCCGTTAGGAAGGCTCAAGCTAAACACACCAGCACTGTTTGTTGTCACAGAAGCGGTAGCAACCTCAACACCATTTCTTCTCAAAGAAACAGTGACTTCCTTACTCGCAACAACAACACCAGCGGACTTCACAGTACCTGTCACCGAAACAGTAGGGTTCTTCGAAACAAATGCGCTAGAGCTCGAAACCTTAGCAACAACGCTTGCAGCTTTACCAACCACAAAAGACTTAGCTAGCGTGATTGCAGCTCCAGAAGAACACTCTGACCCAATCGTGTTAGTTGTCAGAGTGTATCTGCCAACAGTTGACGGTGTAGCAATAGAGAAGACTCCAGTAGAGCGATCAGGTCTAATCACTGTAGAAATTGAACTAACACCAGAGTTTTCTTCTCTCCAACCAACTGTCACCGTACAGCCTGAATTGACTCGAGAAACTTTAATGGTTACTAAATCTCCAGGA
Source organism: Micrococcales bacterium (assembly GCA_947489235.1). Classification (GTDB taxonomy): domain Bacteria; phylum Actinomycetota; class Actinomycetes; order Actinomycetales; family Microbacteriaceae; genus Rhodoluna. The sequence goes on along the minus strand of CANLDE010000005.1, from coordinate 33,740 downwards.
AGTAAGGTCGTTGCACTGGCAGTGCTCAAAAGCGGAGCTAGGATCGTCCACCTCGCGTACAAAGTAACATTCGAATCAGTCCCCGGATAATACGGGAAGGAAATAGCACTACCACCATCAGTATCTGACCAACCAGCGAAAATCGCTCCTGAACGATATGGGTTTCTAGGAGCAGTTGCTACCGCACCACCATAAACAAAGGATCCAGCAGCAACAGTTGTGCCGCCCTTCGAGTTAAAAGTGACTGAGTAGTTTGTAAGAGACCACTTCGCAAACAGTGTTATTGGCTCCATAAGCCCTGGAGCGTAAGGGAAAGAAACAGCACTACCATCCTCGGTCAGTGACCAACCACCGAATGTATAGCCAGTTCGAACAGGGTCTGCCGGTTTCTCTAAAGATCCGTCAGTTACATAGGACAAATAGTAAATGTAAGCGCCTTGTGACATAAAGAAAGCTGTATGGCTATCAGCAGACCACAACGCATACAAAGTAACGTCTTTCATTACACCAGGTGCGTATGGGAATGAAAGAAGACTTCCACCATCGCTATCTGACCAACCCAAGAAAGTGTAACCAGCGCGTCCAGGATTAGAGTGTGGACTTTCAATGTACCCATCGGTAACAAAGACACCCGCATCAACACTTGAGCCACCCTTTGAATCAAAAGTAACTGTATGGCTATTAGCAGACCAAACAGCATACAAAGTAATGCCTTCGATTACACCAGGTGCGTAAGGGAATGAAACAGGACCCTCATTAATTATGTACTCAGCTGTAGTACGCCAACCTGAGAAGGTGTAACCAGCAAGTGTAGGAGCAGTAGGAGCAGTCACAGATCCATCAGTAACAAACGAACCATTTGTAACAGAGCTACCACCCTTTGAATCGAAAGTAACTGTATGGCTATTAGCAGACCACAAAGCATACAAAGTAATGTCAGTAGTCACATCAGGAGCGTAAGGGAAAGAAACGGCACTACCGCCATCAGTGTCTGACCAACCCAAGAAAGTGTAACCAGCACGTGTAGGAGGAGTAGGTTCAGCTAGATAATCATCAGTATCAAAGTAGCCATCAGCAACACTGCTACCTTCCTTGGAATTGAAAGTCACTGTATGACTCTCGGCAGACCAAAGTGCATACAAAGTAATGTCTTCAGTCACACCAGGTGTGTAAGGGAAAGTAATAGCACTACCACCATCAGTTGCCGACCAACCCAAGAAAGTGTAACCCTCGCGAGTCGGGTCATAAGGGATTGCTAATGAACCATCATTCACAAAGGAATCAGCTGGAACAGAGCTACCACCCTTTGAATTGAAAGTAACTGTGTAAACTGGTGCCGCTCTTTTAATGGTTAGGCCGTTCCATGTTGGTTCCGAACCAAATCCAGTTGCACTGTAGGAGATGTGAGCTTTCGCTCCAGCAGCGATGTTAGAAAAAGCCCCTTCGCCTACGTTTGTTGGGGCATTACCGAGGAAGTAAACATCCTTTAGAGAGCTTGCCCCATCGAAGGCGCCCTGTTCAATGGTCGTGACGCTGGCTGGAATGCTAATTGAGGTTAGAGCAGTAGCACTCGCGAAGGCATAGTAATCGATGTAGGTAACACTGGCAGGAATAGTAACCGAAGTAAGTGCACTTGTATACCCGAAAGTAGATTCGTAAATTGATGTGACACCGTCCGGGATGATGATTGAAGTCAGGGCGCTCGAGGAGAATGCACCATATCCGATTTTGGTCACACCAGATGGAACGGTAATAGACGCCAAAGAAGTTGTGCCATAGAACGCATAATCACCGATACTAGTCACAGTCGAAGGAATGGTAATAGAACTCAGAGAGGTAGCGTCAGAGAACGCCTCATCGCCGATGTACTTTACCCCTTCCGGAATGTTTACGGAATTCAGAGAAGTCGCTTCCTCGAACACCCCTTCATCAATCGATGTTACGCCTACTGGAATGACAATGGAACTCAGAGCAGTTGCTCCGGAGAACGAGTAGCTACCAAGCTTCTTCACACTAGATGGGACAGTATAGGAAGAACGGTTACTGCCAATTGGGTACTGCATCAATGTGGTTTCACTCTTATTAAGGAGCACTCCATCGACCGATGCATAGTTAGGGTTACCCGCTTCAACAGTGATTGAAGTTAGAGAACTGGTCCCATTGAAAACGTTAGATCCAATGCTGGCCACGCTAGATGGGATCGTGATGGATGTAAGTGAAGAAGCGCCATAGAAAGCTCTTGCCAAAATACTAGTCACGCTAGATGGAATCGTGATTGAAGTCAATGCTTTTGTATTGAAAAAAGCGCAATCACCGATGCTGGTCACACTCGATGGTATGGTCACGGACTCCAGTGAAGTTGCACCTAGGAAAGTGTTATTTTCAATGGTTGTGACACCTTCCGGAATGACTATGGAGGTCAGGGAGGCAGCACCTTGGAAGGCGGATTCACTGATGGTAGTCACACTCGAAGGAATCTCGATTGAAGTCAGCGCTTTTGCGTTGTAGAACGCGTTGTAGCCAATGCTTGTAACACTAGATGGAATGGTGAGGGATTCCAGTGCACTGTCGTAGAAGGAATATGACCCGATGCTGGTCACGCTAGATGGAATGATGATGGAAGTCAACTTGGAGCCCGAAAACGCGTAATCCCCTACGCTCGTCAGGCCATCTGGTAGGACTACTTCCCCTGTGCAATTGATGTTGTATACATTGGAATCAACTATTCTGAAACCTCTCCAGTCACTGTCGGCCCGCTTCACACCCGTTTCACAGTCGTAGTATCCGTCCTCTGGTACAGGAGTTGTAGCCGAGGCTATTGAAACCTGAAGGCTGCCGAGTAAGGCAACAACAATCGCAAGCGAGAGCTTACGGGCAATAGAACTGGCTAAAGTGAACATGGGATCTCCTTATATGGCTGTCTGCTTTGTAATGGGTATAAGGTGACTTTACGAAGATTGCTATGTTTTGTCAATCTTGACACCCGATACAAGATTCTAGATCCGGGTCAGCAGCAAGAGCTAGGAACGGGTTCAACCTATGGGGACGCCGAGGTGGCTCAAATTCCTAACCTTCTGAAGCTAGGTTTAGGGGTCTGCACCTTAGCTAGCTCCACCCCTCGTAAAATGTAGGTATGGCCAACAAAAAGCAGACAATCCTCGGCCCTTCAGGAAGACAAGCTGCCTATACAGCCAGGAACAGGGCTGCCCTTATCGTTGCTGCGCAAGAGGTTTTAGCTGAAATTGGTCCAAGCGCCACAATAGAAGACTTAGTTGACAAGGCTCAAGTCTCCCCAAATACCATTTACAACCACTTTGAAAGCAAAGAAAAGCTCTTCACAGAAGCACTTGATGAGATTTGGAATGACTGGGTTGTTTGGGCTTACGGAGGAACAAAAGCGGGTGAGAGCTTCCAAGCAATGATCACGGTCCTTAGAGAATTGTTTCGAGTTCAGGAAACGCACCCTCTATTCAGTCGCGTACTTAGAAACACTTTAGATAACCCGGCCTTCGTGATTCAAGCCGTACAAGGCAGAGGTCTTCAAGATTTGAAGAAAGTCATGCTTCAGGGAGATCTAAGTAGCCAATCATTTGACCAAAGAGTTCTGCTATGGTCATACGCTCTAGCTGGAATACTGCATGCGGTGCACGTAAGTGAAACACTCTCACCCAGACAAGCAGACGAGGCCCTAGAAATCTCCTTGGCAATATGGGGTTTGAGTGCCGCCAAAGCCAAGAAACTTGTCTCCACCCCTATACCTAACAACTAGATCAGGGTAACTGCCAGAACTGTTTATAAGTTCTGCAGAGAAATTTGTTTTGATAAAGACTACTTCTGCTAGCAGAAGCATGGCTTTCTAGCCAGCAGTTAGACAAAAACCCCGGCGGTAACCGGGGTAATTGTTTGACCTCTTGACAGAGGATCTAATCGGAAGATAAATTTCCGAAACTTTTCCTTGGTTTCGAGTATAGGGAATATTTCTTTTTTAGGAAAGAAGTTATCCCCTTCCGGTTAGACCCTCTTCTTAGTCCATGCCTTACGAGAGGAGATACAAGATGACTATTAGTCAGATTGTTGATCTGGTGATACTGGTGGTGAAGATAATCATTTTGATTGTCGAAACTATCTGTACCAGGTAGAACCAGGTGTGTGTTGGCAAGCGATTGTCGGCACACACCCTCAAAGTCTCTAGGGTTGAAGTCGCTGAACTTCCCATGACGTGTAAGTTCCATCATCGTTTATAGAACGCACGTATTCGATTCGATCGTGCATGCGATTAGATCGACCCTTCCAGAATTCAATTCGGGTCGGAACTATTCGGTATCCTCCCCAGTAATCAGGGCGAGGAACCTCACTTTCCCTAAACTTCTCTAACGCATCTTCAAACTGTTTATCTAGTGCTTCTCGGTTCTGGATAAATGCTGACTGTTGGCTTGACCAAGCTGCTACCTGTGAATCATGTGGTCTTGAATTGTGATACTCATCGGATTCATGATCAGGAACTACTCTTGCTACGCCTTCTATGATCACCTGATGGTAAATCGAATACCAACCAAAGACCGCACTAACCTTAGGGTTTGCTGAAATAGCCTGCCCTTTTCTTGAAAGAAAGTTGGTGGCAAAAAAGAAACCGTGCTCATCGACACCTTTGAGTAAAACTGTGCGAGCCCTAGGTTGCTTTTCTGCTGTTACTGTGCTGAGCACGAAAGCATTAGGTTCAAATATGTTTGCTGCCTCGGCTTCATTTAGCCAAAGTTTGAATTGCTCTAATGGTTCTGATAGCAAATGGGTCTCATGCAGCGCTTCCTGACCATAGTCTTCATGTCTGCCTAGAGATTCCATGAGTTAACAATAGGCTCTTCAGTCAAAGATTTAGCGATCCTAAATACCGCTACCCCCGCCACCGCCACCGCCACCGCCAGAGGATCCTCCACCCGAAGACCCACCTGAAGAACTTGTTGCCAAAGACGAACTTAGTGCTTGATCAAAATCAGAGAAGCTCTGGTAGATAAACGGAGTTCCAACAAACCAGGTAGGAGATCCTTGCACCTCATACAGTTCCGTAAGCACTTTGCCCCACTGCTTTTGAAGACCTAAAAGAATTGCCCAAGGTAGAACTTCTTCATAAAGCTTTAGAACTTGTTTACCTTTAACTTCCGAAGCTGCCAATGAGGCACCTTTAGGTGACTGCAAGTACTCGAGTCGATCCTTCTCGGCTAACTCGATGTACATCTCTAAACCATTTAGGTGTGAAACAACTGCACTTCCTTTAGCTGTGTAAGCGCGCTTTGAAACTAACAGCCAGTAAACAACTGCAAAGCCAAAGAAACTCAACAGAGGAGCTGCTAAATATCCTGCATCGGTCATCGCGTCCAATTGCAGTGCAGCCACAAACAGAAGAATGTATAGGCCGATTGCTATAACGAAACCTAGCGCAGGAAGCCCAAGCGCTCTCTTGAGGAAATAGCCTGAGCTATTCACCTGCTTAGTCTTAGCGGCCACTAGTTTCTGGAGTGCAGAGGATATAAGTGCGTTCTGTGCTTTATCGCTGGATGAGCCAACGCTCAAAACAGAACCTGGCTTATCTAACCCCAAACAACTGAGCACACCATCGTCATCTTTGGAGGCGTTGGTCCTTCTCAGAATAAAGTTCTTTTCGCTATCTGCGACAGCTTCAATCTCGATGTGCTTCTTAACAGCAAGCTCAACGATAAGTGCTTGCATCAGATGGTTGCCTTTTCTGGCAACGATGCTGGTTTCTAACAAGCTTGGGGATGCTGCTGGTTTGTATTCTGGAACAATAATTGGAGAGGATCCCTGTGACTTAATTCTGTAAATTCTAAAATACAAAGCCCAAACCAAAACCATTACAAGCAGCACAATTGCAAAGAGGAAAAGGAACCAAGCAAAACTACCGCTCACATCTGGGCCGCTTGTGTTAAGCGCCCCTTGGCTAAAACCAATCGCTATGGATAGATTTTCTCCAGCCAGTAAATTCTTTGCGGTAAAAGTCATCTGGTCTTTAGAGACTTGTCTTTCATCGCAAGCATCTGCTGAACCAGACAAACCTTGGTAGCAAGCCACGGATTCTAATAGCAGATGCTTTTGCACTTCCGGCTCAAAAGTTACCTTGGCACTAACTTGTCCAAAGCTCTGCTGCCAACCTGTGCCATTGATATCCCAATAGAACTCATCTTCCCCGGTGCTGTCCTTGTAGCTCTTGATGATCCAGGCCTGTGTGTATTTGATTACATAGGTTTGCTTGCCATACACATAAGAATCATCTAATTTCTTGATGTATAGGTTTGTGAAACCCTCTTCTTCAATTACTTCATATTCTCGAGCTGCGCCATTTTCATCAGTAACTGATTGCACAACTATCAAACCTGGTTTATCCCCATAACTACTTGAAGGGATGCTGCGCTTGATTCCACGGTTTTGATCTGTTTCAGGGAAGAGAGCAACCAGCGTCTCTGTGACTTGCATTTCTGGTCTGTTCTGTGCTTGTTCATTAACAGATAGATGGTAGGTGGCATCAAAAGATTCAAAGCTGAAGTCATTCACATCCGCCAAAGCCATCTGCGGAATAACCAGGACAATGGTTGCAACAATGACAGCAAACGCTTTGCGGAGTGATTTCATGATTTTAGACTAACAGTAGGCTAGCGACAGGCCTCCCCCAGTTAAAGCAGAAAGTGCCTCCCCCTTGCAGGAGAGGCACTTTCTGTTCTTTACTAACCGAGTCTGACTACGGTGTTTCTGATAAGTTCTGGAATTTTTCCACCCCTACCATTGTGTTCTCCAACGTTCAACATGGTTGTTGGCCAAGCACGGTAACGAATTACCTGAAGTTCTGCTAGGCCAGTGAAGCCCTTCAAAGCAGCAAGAGCTGCTTTTTCTTGGAGCAACTCTGCAGCAGACTTATTTATTGGCTTTATCTTCTTGAAGTTCGAAGCTGTAAATCCACCCTTAGGAGCGATGGTCTTCGGGTCTAACTTAGTCTTACCAATGCAGAAGTAATTACCTGTGAAGTTCTTCATCTTCATGGCGGCTAATTTCTGGGCCACTGTCTTCTGAGGCATAATCTTCAAGTCACCAAAGACAGCAGAGCAGTTATAAGTCTTACCTGCTTTTGTGAAAACAATCTTCGCTTGAATGTATCCGGTGTAGATGCCGGTTGTTTGAGGGATTAGTTTTCCAGAACTCTTGTCCCAAGCTACTAACATAGTTTTGTCATTTGTTGCCACAAACTTCTTGAGACCGCCAGAAGGAATTAGCTTAGCGGCCAAGTTGCCGTCTCCATTTGGATCGAATGGCTTAACAGTAGCTGTTGGGGCTCCTGCTATTCCAGTTCCAACGGAGTTGATAGCTTGCACAGTGAAACTCACATTGACTCCATTTATCAAGCCTGTGACGGTGCAAGTCATGGTTTCAGTGGTGCAAGTCTGACCTGAACTTGCTGTCACCAAGTAGGAAATTATCTCTGAACCACCCGTGATCGCTGGCGAGCCCCAGCTAACTGTTGCAGAACCTGTTGCAGCAGTAGCAGAAGCATTTAGCGGTGCAGATGGGGCAGTTGCGGCTATTACGATTTGAGCTGCATCGGTAATAGAAATCTCTGCCGAACCATTCTGTGTAGCTCTGCCAATAAATGTCGAGACTCCATCAACTATTTTGTAGATAGCAGCGCCAGCTTTGATTGATGGATCAGTAATTGTTACAACAGCTGGTGTTCCCTCAGGCGTTGATGGAACCTTGCCGTCAGGTCCAAGCCATGACACAACAACATCAACCAAAACACCTACTGGACCAGGTATCAATGACTGGGCCTTGGACGAGTTTCCAGGCACGTAAATATTTATTTCTGTTTCATCAGGGAGAGCACCGCCTGGAATGTTTACTAGAACGTTTCGTCCTTCACCAGCTCCAGAAACTTCGACACTCGCGTCACCAGATACCATTCCAGTTCCGATGTTTGTAACTGTGTCGATTCCATAAAGTGTATTTTGCGTCCATTGGGCAAATAGGTCCACACTGTCAGTTGGAACAAAGTCAGCCTCACCTAATCCAACAAAGTTTCCGCCTGAAAGAGCATCGAACCAGCCATCAAAATGGAATTTCGATCTGGTTGGTTCAGGTAACTTCAATGCACTATCTCCCCACACATAGCTAACAGAGGGTGGCAGACCGGTGTCGTCACCGAGATTATAGATATATTCAACTGTGAGCACTTTCTCAGTCCACAGTGCATACAAAGTAATGTCTTCAATCAAGCCAGGTGTGTAAGGGGATGAGACGTCGTCACCATAATAAGTTGACCAACCCAAGAAGTTGAACCCTGACCTAGTTGGGATTGGCAGAGTGAGCCCTTCTGTTCCAAAGGTATAGGTCTGTGTTTCTATTGTGTTTGCACCATCGGCACCGTTATATGAGTACCTAACTATGGTCTGCTTTGGATCCCACTCAGCGAAAAGAACTGTATCTTGGGCGAAGGTAACCTCTGTAGCTTCAGGTTCGTAAGAAGTTCCCGAGCCGTCAGCTGCAGTATTCCATCCGGCAAATGTGTAACCAGTTCTAACAAGTGTTCCGGTGTTATTGCTTAGAGTTACGCCAGCTGAGCCATATGTGTAGCTCTGGCTAGCTGGGGCTGTTCCAGAACTGCTGTTGTTCGCAGAATAGATGATGACGTATGAAGCGCCTACCCACTGAGCGTAAAGTGTAACTCCAGAGCCTATGCTCACCTTTGATTGACCAAGTGCGTAAGCAGTGCCTGACCCGTCGGCAACTGTGTTCCATCCTGAAAGTACAAAGCCAGCCTTAGCCAAGCCTCCAGTGTTGGTTGCTAAAGCTAGGGCAGGACCACCGGCGTAAGATGATTGGCTGCTTGGAGCAGTTCCAGAAGTTTCGTCGTTTCCAGAATAGTTAACAGTGAAATCTTGACCCCAAATTGCATACAAAGTTGTCGACTGTGCGAAGTTATAGACGTATGAACTGGAATAGCTAACGCCAGTGCCGTTAGCAACTGTATTCCAATTCAAAAATGTATAGCCAGTTCGTTCAAAACTGTTCACGCCTAGCAGTGTTCTAGAAGACGCGACCTGATTTGCCATCGAACCTGAAGTGGCGTTATTCCCATTAAAAGTGATCGTGTTAGGAGCCTCTATCACCCAAATTGCATACAGTGAGAGATCAGCGCTAAAAGAATAGTTCTGTAGATCTAGGTATAGAGCTGTGTTTGCCGAGTTGCTGGTATTCCAACCCAAGAAGTTGTACCCAGTTCTTGAGAATCCATTCATATTTAAAGGCTGAGTTGAACTGGCTATTTGGGAGCTTGTAGTTCCACTGGTTGCGCCATTGCCATAGAAGCTCACTGTGCGCAAGACGGTATTAGCGGCCCACTGCGCATATAAAGTGGTGTTTTGCCCAAAACTATATGTTGCTTTATCAGCGTATGTATAGCCTGAGCCGTTTGCAGCTGTGGCCCATCCGGTAAATGTAAAGCCACTCTTGGTGAACTGGTTCGCACTCAGCGCTGTAGGTATACCCGCGACCTGAGCATCTTGTGTTCCACTTCCACCATTGGCATTAAAGGTGACTGTCCTGTTCACACCGGCTACCCACTGAGCGTAGAGCGTCAAAGAGCTGGTGGTAGTTATGTTCTGTAGATTGCTATAGCTTGTGCCTGTGCCGTCCGCTTTAGTGTTCCACCCTTGGAAAACATAATCTGTATAGGTGTAAGGGTTTGTCCTCAGCTCAGTTTCAACACCACTTTCTACAGATTGTATTGAGGTTGTTCCAGACCCATTGTTTGAATCGAAGGTAATCTTTCTGAAGCTTGCTGTAGAGACATAGCTCAGAACTACGATTCCAGAACCACCGTCGTAGGCAAATGAGTCCTCAGGGTCGACTCCACCTCCGCCTCCACCTGTATTTGGTGTTCCAGCGGTTCCGTTAACTTTCTCGCCACGTGTACCACCTGTAAATCCCCAGGAACTTCCCCTTCCTCCACCGCCGAGTCCGCCAGCTCCACCACCAGTTGTTATGGGAGTTTGCAAACAGTAGTAGTGGCTGTTTGACGTTCCTGGTGGGTTCAAACCACAATAAGCATTGTTGTTTGAGTTAATTCCACCGCCACCGCCGCCACCGTAATAGGTTGGTGTTCCTGTGATCGAACTAATTACACCGTCTCCACCCTTACCACCAATGTGGCTCAAGACTGTGTTTGCACCAGCACCGCCGGCACCACCACCACCGGCTCCACCACCATAACTTGGGTACGTGCTCGCAGCTCCGTTGGTTCCCTGACCAGGAGTTCCCACTCCGGCACATGAAGCTGGATTGGTGCAGTCATATCTTGCACCACCACCGCTACCGCCGTTGCCAGCGCGTTGGTTTGCTTGTCCACCAGTTCCACCGCCAAGAGCAGTTATCGAATCAAAAACAGAAGATCCGCCAGCAGTTGAATTGCGTCCGAGATGCCCTTGAGAACTACCGCCATTTCCGCCAGCACCAACAGTAATCACATATGAGTCTTCTGAAGTTACTAGATAATTTGTTCCTTGCAGAACACCACCAGCTCCACCACCACCTGAACCGCCACCGCCTCCACCACCAACTAATAGGTAGTCGACTAGTGCATCGTTAGGCATGGTTATCGAATAGGAACCAACAGTCAAGAACTGGACTACGCATCTATTACCAACAAGCGAAATAGAGGTAGAGGTGTTATCTATAGTCACCGTATCGCTGGTTACAGATATCCAACAGTACTCATCAGCATCAGAAATAGTTGCGGTGTCCGCTGAGACAGGACTAACCGGTTGGAGGGTCTGTGATCCAACTACCACCGCCAATACAGCTAGCCAGGTGAATGCTTTAGACCGATTGGGCACTTTACCTTTGCTAGAAATCGCCATCAGCGACATAAAGGAATCATGGACGTTGAATGGCTTTTTCAAGGCGGTACCCTTCGATAATACGAATACTTTTTTTGAATTATACTGGCAGGCGTCAGTGTGGGAAGGCAGGCAACGGATTTGTTGAGATTAATTCATTCAATGTTTAACTTTCAATAGATAAGGATCTTGCTGAACCAGCAGGAAAGAGCCTCGCAGGGCCTGATTACCAAGATATTCGGGGGACTTTAATTCGTATTAGCCGGGACCAGATTAACGCCAACAAGACAGTCTGTCTAAAAGCTATAGGGTGCTTACATTTGAATGAGAGGTGCACACATTCTAGAAAAATTACTTTTCGAGAATAATTTCGTACCGAACAAAATCACTTTCAGCTGCAACTTTGTCATATAGCTTTCTAGCCACGTAATTACTTTTTTTAGTGATCCAGAACAGCTCTGCGCATTTTTGGTTTACCGCTAAATCCTTTACTTCTGCGATTAGCGCTGTCGCCACACCGTTTCCTCGTTCAACCTCACTGACATAAAGATCTTCAAGATAGCAATTGTAGTTGTTGGTCCAAGTGGAGATTTGGTAATGGAAATGAGCGATACCAACTACTGGACCATCTAACTCAGCGACCAGCCCTTGAATGTCAGGTTCGGGCCTAGTCAGGCGATTCCATAGCAACTCTGTTGAAGAGTCGTCTGTCTCGCTCTCGTAGAACTTAAGATAGGCAAAGTAGAGCTCTTTCCATGAGAGCTTGTCCCTGGCTTCAATTGGACGAACAGTAATGTTCACGTTGATAATCTTTCTCTACTAATTACAGCTCACCGAAATAGAGTGTGCATTTAACAATCCTAGGTCTCGCCCTAAACAACTCTAATTTGCCCAAGCCTTCGCTTTACTTCAGCCAACTCTAGGGAGGTCCCACCCCCATTGGTAACAGTTGGATACACAAAGTTCGACTTTTTCCCCCAGCTTCGAGCCTCGATACACTCAGGCTTAAGGTACCAACTATGTAGGTAGGGACAAATGACAAACAAGCCCGTCCAGAAACGTAAGAGAGTCGCTTTAGTTCTTATGTGCTTAGCACCACTATTTGCAGTTTCTCCACTGATAGTTGCAGCGATTGGAGTCCGCATATCTCCCGACTGCACTGTTGCTCCGAACTGCAGTGCCGGTGCGTTTGCATATTTATTTTTGCTGACCGTGCCGATTGGCTTAGTTGTTTTTATCATCAGCCTGATCATGTTGCTAAGAGCCAAGCGCACAAAGTAACCGAGCATCTAAAGTCGCTAGTTTAGCCAACCTTGGCTGTGCTTTTTGTCAGCCACAAAGTAGGTGTTGTACCAGTGCTCTTGCCAGTAACTAAAACAGCTAAATACTTACCCTTGTGGGTAGTGCTTAGTTTGAGTGTGGTCTTAGTTTCTCCAGATATCTTTTTACAGGTACTAGGCACCGTTGAAGTAGCTGCAGTTACAGCTTTCGAACAGGAATACCACTGTTGAGAAATAGCTGGGGTTGGATATCCAGACCACGTTCCATTTTTTACTGTCAAAACTTTACCGACCTTGGTAGTACCAGTAACAGTTGGCTTCACCGAGGCAGCTGCTTTAACTGAATTTCTCACCCAACTGGCATAAAGAGTTATGTCTTGATTTACCCCTGGAGTGTGAGGGAAAGTAATCGCAGTCCCACCATTAGTAGCAGACCATCCAGTGAAGGTGTAACCAGATCGCGTTGGCGCTGATGGGGCAGCAGCTACCTTACCGCCCCTTAGAAAGATTCCAGAAGCAGTAGCAGATCCGCCATTTGAGTTATAGGTAACAGCAAAAGAACCCGCTACAACAATTAGACCGTTCCAGGTTCCACCATTAGCTGAGAAGCCGCTAGCACCAGTGACGAGATACGCCTTAGCCTCAGAAGCGACACCACTAAACACATCTGAGCCAAGAGTCGGTGCATTCCCGAGGAAGTAAACCTCAGTGAGTGAAGAAGAATTTAGGAACACGTACTCCCCGATAGCTGTGACGCTAGCAGGAATAGTTATAGAAGTTAATGCTGGAGTGTAAGCGAAGGCTCTTTCCCCGATAGTTTTAAGAGTGCTACCTTCAGCAAAAGTAAGGGTTTCAAGGTTCTTATTATCAAAGAACGCGAAGTCCCCGATAGTTGTGACGCTAGCAGGAATAGTTACAGATTCAATTGCCAAACCCCAGAATGTGCCGCGCTGGATAGTTTCAAGCTTGCTACCTGCAGCGAAAGTTAGAGTTTCAAGGGCCACAGCGCCATAGAAAGCCAATTCCCCGATAGCTGTGACACTAGCAGGAATAGCGATTGAGGTGAGTGCGGGTGAGTTGTAAAACGCGTATTCCCCAATACTTTCAAGCTTGCTACCTTCAGCAAAAGTTACAGTCTCAAGTGAAGTTGCATTAAAGAATGCTCTGTTGCCGATCGATGTGGCGCTAGCAGGAATTGCTAAAGATACAAGGGCTCCTGCGTCGGTGAAAGCGTATTCTCCAATAGATCTAGTGCCGGCAGGAATATTTATTGAGGTAAGGGCCGTTGTATAAGCGAACGCATGGTTCCCAATACTTTCAAGTTTGCTACCTTCAGCGAAAGTTACAGTCTCAAGTGAAGATGAGTAATAGAACGTGAACTCTGGTATGGATCTAACGCCAACAGGAATAGTTATTGAGGTAAGTGCAAAAGTGAAGAAGAATGCACTACTTCCAATTGTTGTAAGCTTGCTGCCTTCAGCGAAAGTTATGGTCTCAATTTTTCGCGTTTCAAAGAACGCGTACTCCCCGATAGCTGTGACGCTAGCAGGAATAGTTATTGAGGTAATGGCTGTGTAAGCGAACGCATATTTTGGGATTATTTCAAGCTCGATTCCTTCAGCGAAAGTTACCGTCTCAAGTTTTCGATTTTCAAAGAACGCGAAGTCTCCCAATGAAGTGAGGGTAGCAGGAAGGTTAATTGAAGTTAGCTTGGATGAATCATTGAACGCGTAGCTTCCGATACTTTTCAACTTGCTATCCTCAGCAATAGTTACCGTTTCAAGACCGGAGAGAGCGAAAGTGCTTTCGCCAATGGATGTGACCCTCGCAGGAATTGAAATAGAGGTAAGGGCGGATACTCCGCGGAACGCCTTGTCGACCAAGGTGGTCAGTCTGCTGTCGTTGGCAAAAGTTACGGTTTCCAGTGCCGATGAGCTATAAAACGCCGAGTCCTGGATGGATGTAACAGAAGCAGGAATGGCGATCGAAGTAAGGACTGTTGAACCAAAGAACACGTTGTTGCCGATAGTTGTGACACCATATGGAACGACAGCTTCACCAGCGCAACTCTGATTACTTGTGAGTGTAGAGCCCCATACAGTAAAGGACCCACTTGTCGAACACTCATATTCCCCAGCAACAACGTCAACAATCAGACCATTCCAGTCCTGGCCAATCTCCGGAAAGCCCATGGCGTAAGAATTGAGATAGACCTTAGCTCCAGAGGGCACTTCCCTAAATACGTCGCCGTCAAAACTTGCAAGACTTGGCGCATTACCGAAAAAGTAAACAGCAGTCAGTGCGGGTAAGTCATTAAACGCAGAGACCCCAAGACTTTCAATCTGGCTCCCCTCAGCAAAAGTTATAGTCTCAAGTGAAGTTGCGCTATAGAACGCAGTGTCTCCGATGGATCTAACGCTAGCCGGAATAGTTATTGAGGTAAGGGCTGCTGTGTAAGCGAACGCAGAGTTCCCAATACTTTCAAGCAAGCTACCTCTAGCAAAAATTACAGTTTCAAGTGCAGGTGCTCTATAGAACGCGCCCGTTGGGATAGATCTGACGCTGGCCGGAATAGTTATTGAGGTAAGGGCTGCTGTGGATTCGAACGCATAGTCACCGATAGTTTCAAGGTTGCTTCCTTCAGCAAAACTTAAGTTCTCAAGTGCATTTGCATCATAGAACGCATAATTCCCAATGGAAGTTACCTCAGCCGGTATAACAGCATCCCCAGCGCAATCATCGTTGCCGGTCAAAACATTGTCGGTGATGGTAAAGGTTCCTCCCCCAAGACAGTCAACTGTTCCAGTCGTTCCGTCATAGAGATCTGCATATGCAGGAGAGGAAATCGTTGCCAATAGCAAAGCTAGAACAATCGTTTTGACTGTGACGACTTTACTCATTTGTGGACCACCTTTAACGGTTAGGAGTGAGATATTTCCTGTAAAGAGGTCGCGAAATGAGCATTTCGAGCAAGTGTGCCTATTTAGCAACTATGGTCATCCAAGCACATTTTCAGGTTCTTTGCGGCTTAGAGGATTGCGTTTTGATATCAATTCATCAGAACCGCACCTAAATATAAGGGCTCAATGATGCTGTTAGATGTTCGGCAGTAAATGATAAGTGCCCTTGGAGGGAATCGAACCCCCCCAATCTTAAGTTTCTTAGCGGCTTGCTAGCAATCACAAGTAGGTGAGTCAACTGGAACCGTTAGAGGATCCTTGGCTCGAATAACTGGCCCTTCGTCATTAACTACTGGGTAGCCTTCACGAGACCAATACTCAAAGCCACCAATCATCTCTTTCACTTGGTAACCAAGGAGTGCAAAGTTCAAAGCTCCTCTGTGAGCACCATTACAACCAGGGCCCCAGCAATAAACAACTACTGGAATATCCATCGGTATCTCAATAGGAGCTCTATCTGCTATCTCCGAGTGATGCATGTGAATTGCACCCTGAGCTCTACCCTGATCCCAAGAACTCTGCCCTCTAACATCAACAAGAACAAACTTCTTACCTTCATCCATGTCTGCATGAACATCCGAAGCATCAGTCTCAAAAGCCAAGCGGCTCGAAAAGTGTGCAATCAACTCTGCTTGAGTTCGTTCATCCTGGGCCATAGTTCAACTTTACTGAAAATTGAGTTCCCTCTGCGATGCAGAGATGGGCATGAGAAAATCTCCGAAACCGGTTAGTGGTTTTGGTATCCTGCACAGGTCTTTATCTGTCAAGGTTCTCAACACGTCTAGCATTTAGGAAATAGAGATAAAAAGTAAAAATGCCTCCGCATCAACGGAGGCATTTTCAACAGAGAGCAATTAGCCGAGGTTTACCTTGGTGTTTCTGATCATGGCCGGAATCTTTCCACCCTTACCTGTGTGATCTCCAAAGTTCAACATCGTTGTCGGCCACGCACGGTAGCGGACAACATCAACCTGCACAACTCCAGTGAAGCCCTTTAGTACTGTAAGGGCAGCTTTCTCTTTAGCTAACTCAGCACTAGTTTTATTCATTGACTTTATCTTCTTGAAGTTGGCTGCGGTCAGTCCGCCTTTAGGGGCCAGTGATTTGGAATCCATCTTGGTTTTGCTAATACAGAATTGAGTGCCTTTGAAAGTTTTTGGCTTCATCGCAGCTGCTTTCTGAGCAGCTGTCTTCTGAGGCAAAACCTTCAAGTCACCAAACACAGTGGAACAGGTATAAACCTTGCCTGATTTTGTGAATGTGATTTTCGCTTCAATGTAACCGATGTAAACACCTGTTGCATTCGACAAGAGTTTTCCTGTTGACTTATTCCAAGAGAAGAACAAAGTCGGGTCATTTGATTGAACAAACTTACCGCCTGACGGAATTGCTTTAGGGGCGTCGGTACCATCATCGTCAGGGGGCAGCACATCATCATTTGGATCGAAAGGTGTGATGCTCGCACTTGGAGTGCTTGCGGTTCCGTTACCAGCGGAGTTAATAGCCACAACTGTGAAAGTTACAGCAGTTTTATTTGGCAAACCAGTAAATGTACAAGTAAGTATAACTACTGAACAGGTTTGGCCGGTGCTAGCAGTCACCAAATAGGAGATGATTGCAGCTCCACCGTTGCTAGTTGGCACTGCCCAACTTACAGTCGCGGTTTTATTTCCTGCAGTCGCTGTGACATTTTGTGGAGCTGATGGCGCAGTAATTTCAAACCACAAAGCATACAAAGTCACGTCGGTTGTAACACCAGGTGAGTAAGGGAAAGTCACAGCACTACCACCGTCAGTTGCAGACCAACCAAGGAAGTTGTGACCAACCCGTGTTGGAGCAGAAGGTGCTTCAACCGAACCAGCAGTCACAAACGAGCCCGCTGCAACAGCTGAACCGTTCTTCGAATTGAAAGTAACAATGTGACTGTCAATTGACCACTTCGCGTACAACGTGATTCCAGTGATAACACCAGGTGAGTAAGGGAATGTAATAGCTGCACCACCATCGGTTGCAGACCAGCCAAGGAAGGTGTAGCCCGCACGAGTCGGAGAAGCCGGAGCAGTAACAGATCCGTCCGTCAAAAACGTTCCGGAAGCGACAGCGGAGCCACTCTTTGAGTCATAAGTAACTGTGTGAGAATCAGCAGACCACAAAGCATACAAAGTAATGTCTTGAGTTACACCAGGTGTGTAAGGGAAAGAAACAGGAGAACCACCATCGGTATCTGACCAACCCAAGAAAGCGTAGCCCTCGCGAGTCGGGTCATAAGGGATTGCTAATGAACCATCAGTTACAAATGAATCAGCTGAAACAGCAGAGCCACTCTTTGAGTCGAATGTAACTGTGTGAGAATCAGCAGACCACAAAGCATACAAAGTAATGTCTTGATAAACACCAGGTGAGTAAGGGAATGTAATGGCTTCTCCACCATCAGTAGCAGACCAACCCAAGAAAGCGTAGCCATCACGGGATGGGGCAAAAGGAATTTCTAGAGAACCATCAGTAAAGAAAAAACCGTTGGTAACAGACGAGCCACCCTTTGAGTCATATGTGACAGTGTGGTCATCAAAAGACCACAAAGCATACAAAGTAATGTCAGAGATCACACCAGGTGAGTAAGGGAACTCAACAGCACTACCACCATCGGTTGCAGACCAACCCACAAAGTTATAGCCCTCACGAGTAGGAGCAGAAGGAGCAGAAGCTATAGATCCATCCGTAACAAACGAACCTGACTCGACAGCACTTCCAGATTTAGAGTCAAACTCAACCACATGGCTATCCGCAAGCCAAGTCGCATGAAGTGTCATATCCTCTTCCGGGATTAGAGTCGCTGACCCAATAACTACACCATCGACAGATTTCTTCGCCCATCCTGTAAAGGAGTATCCGTCTCGCGTTGGCGCTGGCAATGCAACAGGCTCACCACCCAAGGTATAGACCTGCTTTTCGTAGGTCTCTTTACCGCCTTCAGAGTCGAACAACACATCCAACGTGCTCGGTTTACCTGGTTCCATAACCTTAATCTGGTAAGGGCTTATCACATTGTATGAAATCTTGTAGTTGATTCCAGCAGCGCCGCCATAGTCAATCAAAATTACACGGAGCTCGTTCCAGCCAGTCTTAGTCATAGCATCTACATCGATTGGCCCTCCACTATTCCATTGTTCCGCTTGAAGTCCTGATATGTCATTGCCATTCAAAGAGACCCAACCGTAGTCATCCATTTTCATGTTCACGCTCATGTTCGAAGCGCGCCAACCTTCCGCCAGAAAGAAGCGATAGCGATAATCAGAACGGGCTTTCGCGCACGAATTTATGCTTGGAACACAGTTCAACCAACTGTTGGTTCCCGAGACAAGTCCCCACGGGTGCTGGCCTACCAAATAGGCTGGTTGCCAAGTAAGACCCTCGTCTGTTGAGACTTCAGTGTATGGGTCTGGTGAGTTGAGTGGATGATCAGCATCAATTAAACCACCATAGATCTCTAATGTTTGCTGCGTTGTTTCCTCTGCTTTGGCTTCTAGAGGGCCCAGGTTGAAAGCCATAACAGCTGACATAACAAGAACGGCTACCGCCTTGCGACCCAAAGTCGCACTCAAGTTTTGGTGGAAATGTAAAGTTCGCATGTGTTTTCCTTCGGACTAACCAACTGGCGATCGCAAGCGCTCTGCTGCGCATCACGAAACTAGATTACTGCTTGCTCCCAAAAGTCTAAGAGCATTAGGTTCAGACTAAGAAAAACTGGATCTCAGTCTCAATATAAGAGAACATCTGTGACAAGTCTTTAGCCCAGACTTTAGGCATTGTGAGAACATTGGCTATGAGACCTACACGTGTCCTATACGTAGAGAATGACTCCGCCCTAAGGCGAATCCTTGGGGAAATGCTTGCGCAATCCGCAAATCTTGAGCTTATCGGGACATTTGCCAATGCCGACGAGGCACTTGATCGAACCTTGGTTCGAAGGGCAGATGTCGCCTTAGTTGATTTTTCTCTAGATCAAAACGGTCTCAACGGAATCGAACTGGGGATTGCCCTTAGAAGCATCAACGAAAACATAGGAGTAGTTATCTACTCTCAATATTCAGTCTCCCAAATGGTTAGCCGCGTTCCCAAAGCAATGCGCCACGGTTGGTCGTTCTTTGACAAATCTGCCGAGATGTCGCTTGCAGATTATGTCGCCATTCTCAGAAGTACTGCATCGAGCAAAGGCAACTGGGAGTCCCTGTCTGCGGGTGAAGTTGACAAGGTCAAAACTCAGTCATCGATCTACTTTCAACTCTCGCCACAACAACGTTTGATAATGACGCTTAGCACACAGGGTAAAAGCGCTAAAGAGATAGCCACGAACTTAGGACTCACCTATCCATACGTTCGTAAAGAGCTTTCGCGTTCATACGCTGTCCTGCTACCTGACGCCAAACCTAGTGACGACCTAAAAACCATGGCGGTCCTCAAATACATGGAACTAATGAGGATGACTTAATGCCCCGCAAATGGAAGGTGATTTTTTCTTGGCTAGGGCCGTATCCATACAATCCTTGGATAATCTTTATGTTTTTCTCGATGATGTACTTTTCTCGATTTGCGACTGCTATTATTGAGCAAGCCTCCAGTGGCGCACGCTGGTTAGCCTTCATTACATTAATACTTGTGTCCGCAGTCCTGGGTGGACTATTTGCGCTAATGGCTCTGTTGTTTAATAAGTATAGATTCTGGCCTCTGAATCGGTTTACATACATTCTTGAAATTGCATTTGGACAGTCGCTGTTACTCCTCCTCTTCCCGCTTTTATCCGAGGTTCTTCAGAACCGACTCAGCTTTGAGTACACTGCCCCTCTAACTTTGACCCCCTTTTTGTTTCTAGGGTCACTTGTTCTAGTTCTGGGAATCTTCGCAGCCCTGCACCATGGCGAGAAAGTTGTCTTGAATCGACTAAAAGTTGCAGATAATTTAGTGTCAAAGCTTGAAATTGATCGCGAGATATTGTTAAGCGCTGACGAAGAATTGCGCCAACAAACGGCCAGATTCCTTCATGATCGGGTTCAGTCCAATCTAATGGTTGCTGGGATGAAGTTAAAGAACATATCCGTTCATAAAGAGGTTGAGGAAAGAGAGATTATCGGCCAAGTCATCTCTCTGCTAGAAAGCACCCGAACAGTTGACTTGAAACGCCTGACTCAAATATTGACCCCAAATTTTGAAGCCAACGGAATAGAGGAAGCTTTGAACCAGCTTGTAGATCTCTATGAAGATGAAATGAAGATATTTGTAACTGTCAACAACCTGTCTGAAAAGCTTGTCGATAAAACTCAACTTGGCATTTTCCGAATCACAGAACAGGCAATTTTGAATTCTTTGGTTCACGGTCCTGCCAAGACAGTAAATGTGTCTCTGGTTACGGACTCTGCAGGATTAGCGATTCTTACCATCTCAGATAATGGGCCCGGCGCACCAGCACAGCCAACTAAGGCTGGTGCAGGAACAGCGGTTATTGATGCTTGGGTAGGCACCATGATGGCTAAGAAATCAATCGAGACTGTACCAGGGCATGGATATCAGCTCACTATAGAAATACCTAGAGTAGAATAGGCTTTCACATGGTCATTAGGCATTCGGCATTCGAAAGGTTTTAAGCACGTGCTTATTTATAGTTCAATCGTTGAGAAGGTAGTTCGTAAAACATTTCTTGCTGTTCAAAATCATGATTACGAAGAAGTGTTGGATGGGGTGTCCTCTAAAGGACTCACCCATCGTTTTGCCGGCCCAAACTCGCTGGGCGGTATTAGGCAAGACAAAGAAGCTTTGGGTCGCTGGTTCAAAAGGCTCGGCACTGTTCTGCCAGAACTTAAGTTTGAGGTCACGAACGTGATTGTTCAAGGTGCACCATGGAACACAACAGTGGTTGCACGTTGGGTTGCGACTTGTGACCTCAAAAACGGGGAACCTTATGTAAACCCTGGTATCCACGTAATCAAACTGCGATGGGGTAAGGCATATGACTTTGATGTTTATGAAGATACTTTCGCTGTTACAGTCGGACTCGACAAGCAAGCAAAGTCAGGAATAGCAGAAGCTAGCGCTCCTCAGATTGTGAGCTCATTTAAACTTTCCGGCTTATAGGGCGACTCTTCTTTTCTATATTCACGGGATTTTCACACCACTTGTTACCGTTTAAAGTAATTCGTCCTGATAAGTTCCTAGAATGAAAATCAAAATCATTGCAATTTCGGCAACAGCATTTGTTCTTGTGGGTGGAGTATTGGGAGTTCAACAATACATTTCGTCGCAGATCACTTCAAAAATTGAACGAGAGATGCCCGATGCTTCAGGTATTAGCGCCTCTGTTCCATTGGCAGATGTACTAAGCAATCTGACTTCCGACTCAATTAAATCTGCAAACATAAACATCAACAGTTTTGCTCTTAAAGAGAGCGGCACAAAAATTTCGCTAGACATATCTGCATCAAGTATTAGCAAAGCAAAACCAACCCTGATTGGCTCTTTAGAAGTAACGGCCACTATTCCCGCATCGACAATTACAAAGTCATCTGAATTTAATGATGCACAAATTGTGGGGAACACATTGCAAGTTTCTGGAGGAGCAGGTGGAATGAGCACAGCGATCCTGATCCCAAAGTACTCAAATAGCCAGCTTTATTTTGAGCTTCAGAGTGTTTCGATCATGGGCAATCAAATCCCTGCTTCATCATTACCAGCCGATCTTCAAGATCAAATTAAGAGCAAAAGCCAAAGAAGTTTGACACCACCTAAGGGTCTTAAAGTTAAATCCGTTTCACTCAGCAGTAAAGGACTTTCTATCAGAATGTCCGGTAACAACATTCGACTGGGCAATCTTGGGTCTGGTTTATAGTTGGAACTATGAAATTTTATATAAAAATGTTATTTCCCAAAAGTCCTTCAAAGTTTGAAGGATTTCGCATAATTCGTTTAATGGCTTTTCTCTATATGTCCGTGATGGTTGCTCGCAGTTGCATTCACCTCTTCGGAGCTGATGGTGGCGCTCAGAGCATCGCTGGCATTGATACATCGGTTGAAGGCGGAAATAACGTCATTGCGATTTTCCACCAATGGGGCGCAACACAACTTATTCTTGCTATTTTTCTACTTGTATTGTTTTTCCTTTATCCAGGATTGACGCCATTAGTTTTACTTACCCTTATTTTTGATCCAGTCTTGCGTTTTGTTGCCGGACAGCAAATGAGTCTAACGACCACTGGAACACCTCCCGGTGAAGCATTAAACGGGGTATCCCTTTTTCTACTTTTAGTCTTATTCCTGGGTTCACTGTGGAAAAAATAGCCAAACTAGAACTTTCCGGCTTACAGGGAAACTCTAAACCCTTGAGAAATCAGACTGTGCGAAAGCTCGGTGCTCGTGAGATGAAACCGGGCTATCGTGCGCTTGGAGGGACTCGAACCCCAACCTTCTGATCCCTAGATATGTTTCAGTACGTTTCATAAATCCCACGAGCTCTTGAACCTGGGTGAGCCTAGAATCTAACCATCAAGTCCCACTACGTAGAGAATTTCTCCTCCGGTTGTTATCTCTACTCGAACAGACCAAGTCTGGTTCACAAACGTCGCTCGATACACCGACGAAGAGCTTTCAGTATCAGAGCGCAATTCGAATCCTGCTGCAGCAAAACTTTGAATAGCTCTCGCTTTCGCTTGGCCGGGTTGCTTTGCTTGTACTTTTACCACCCATGAGTCTGCCCCTGGGCTTATACCCAGCAACACCTTGCCTGAAAGTAGCGGGATGCCTATTGGAAAATCTGCTGGCACGCTCGCTGGGGCCGCCTCAATCACCGGTCTAATCTGGGATAAAGCAAAATTATTGGACTGGTAAATGACTGCACCGGTAGGAATGCTTGAGACTAAACCTTTTTCGGTTTCCTTGGGTGATTCAGACGCATCCTTTTTAGGGGAATAACTCTCTATGCCGTAGTTACCATATGTTGCACTGGGGTATTTTTGTCTGAGAACGTAAACATTCTGATATTTAGCGGCGACTTCTGACGAATAGTAACTCGTCTCAATCACTTTTGTCTTTAGTTCCCAGGCAACTAAATACTCAAGACCATGGTCTGCGACCACAACAGAATTATCGGGTAACTCTACTGTTTTCATTAATGAAACAAATTCGCGGTAGCGATCTGGTGTCGTGACATAGAATTTTCCTCCTGCAGGCAGTGCGATGAGACTTATGACGATGGTTAGGGCTGCTGCAGATCTGAGAAGAAAAGTAACAGGTGCAATTTGCACCTTTCCAATCAAGACTGTAAAAGCTAGCAAAAGAGGGACGAAGGACAGAGCAACGAACCTGGCTGCCCATTCTTGGCCTATGAGAGGTGATGAGAAAAATCCTGCCGCCGTCAGATTAGCGGCAAGAAACTTTAGGGTCAAAACGTCAAACTTATCTCGATTTTTGTAGGCAAGCCAAGCCAGCAAGACTGTACCAAACTGACCGGTAATGAGAGCGAAATTTAAGGAATCCAAAAAATAGGTTTGCTTCAAACTTGAAATCGCGGGATTTTGAAAAAAGGCAAGAGGGTTCAAAACTAAACCCATCAGCTTTTCGAATCTCGCAGGAACAAAGTAGTTGAGCAAAATAGCCGCACCGATTCCAACTGAAAGCGCGACCCCCACACTGGTCAAAACAAACCTGCGGCTCTTATTGATCAGTTGAAGTACCAGCCAAATAAAACAGATAGCCAAGGAAAGAATTAGAGTTCCGAAATGGGTGAAGGCAAGAAGTGTCTGGGTCAAAACCAAGCTAATGATTGAAACGCGTTTGGGCCAATGGTTCCACTTCGCCAATATCAGGCCGGTAACGAATACAAGTGGAATCGCGGCCTCGTTTTTTATGAAATCACCTGTTAGAAAGAACAGCTGCACAGGATGAAGCAGAGCCATAAGGACCACTAATGCCGGCAGCCACACCTGCCTGGTATTCCTAAGCATGAAGAAAATAGGGATAGCACCCAGCGCAGGTAAAATCGCGTCTGTGAGACGAACCCCGAGCTTGATGTCTCCAACACACCAGGCAAAGAAACCCTGTATTGCGAAGATAAGAGGCACATCAGGAAAAGCCAGCTGCCCCTGCTCCATAAGCTTTCTGACTTGAACCCAGTAGTAAGCGCCATCAAGCCCAGGGAGAAGGGCTCCAGATGTAAGAGAGAGTTTTGCGACAACCCCTATGAACATCGCAAGTGCCACTAGGAGGATAGAACTGTGCCCTTTTACCCAAGGAATAAAGCCTGGAATCATGGTGTTACCTTTCCTCTCCGAAAAGCTCACCGAAAACTAAGTGATTAAACACACACTAGCCCAGTTCTTGGAGCTTTGATTCTCGCAATTTCAAAGAGAACAGCTCACCTTAATAGTAAAAAACCCAGTCCTCGTGAGAAGGAACCGGGTTATGTGCGCTTGGAGGGACTCGAACCGCCAACCTTCTGATCCGTAATACTGTTCAAATAGCTCTAAACATTCGGCTGATTTTTACTTTAGAACAGTATCATTCAGTCATGAATAAATCGGTTAAAAACATAAGTCACAAAAACATTGATACATTGAGCGACGGTGTTTTCTCGATTGCATTGACTCTGCTTGGCATAGAGGTTGTGGCACTAGTGCCCGAATTGACTCACAGCGGTGATGTTCTTAGTGCACTGGTTGACCATCTGCCAACATTTCTAGGATTCTTCATAGGCTTTGTGGTGCTTTTTTCTTGGTGGTACGAATATCACGTGAGCGGTCAATATGTAGTTGGCACAAACGTGATGATTGTCTGGTCCCACGGCTTCACACTCTTATGGGTAGCACTTATGCCTTTTGCGGTTGCCATGCTAGCGGAGACATTTAATACAGATGACTTCAAATGGGGAATGTTGTTTTTCACCATCTGCCTTTTCGGTCAATACTGGACGAGAATTCTTGTTTCAATTCCAGGAATGCTCGCAAAGGGAATGGTGGATTTGACTTGGACAGAAGATTCCCCACTCGACCCAAAGCAATTGCAGAGGTATTTGGTTGTTTTCAACTCAGTCTTCGCATTGCTTGGAATAATCACGGTAATCGTCAGCATGGTTTACCCATGGGTGGCATTGGGAATTTGTGGCCTAGTCATTTTGTACTCCATTAACCCGGTTGCTTCGATGGGTCGATTGGTCCGACAATTGGAAAAGACCCAGAAATAATTTTGCTTGCAAAATAGCTGAATTTAGGCGAAACAACGGCACTAGTCATGAAACTGGAATATGTGCGCTTGGAGGGACTCGAACCCCCAACCTTCTGATCCGTAGTCAGATGCTCTATCCGTTGAGCTACAAACGCTTGGGTGCCAATGGCAACCTTGTTAGTTTAGCCCAATAAGGCCTTATCCTCAATGACTATATATAAGGAGGGAAGTTTTCGGCTAAACTGGTGAAGTTCTGGAGACGTCGCATAGCCCGGTCGAGTGCGCCTCACTGCTAATGAGGTAAGGGTCTTAAAAGCCCTTCGGAGGTTCAAATCCTCTCGTCTCCGCCAGAATAGAAAAGCCCTAGGTGACTAGGGCTTTTCTTTATTTGGCTAGCTACCAGAAGTAAACCTGAGTTCTTTTGTCCTGCTCTGCTAACAGCTCTGTTATCGGCCAGTCAAAGGCGGCAGGTGAATGAGATGTGTGAAGTATTTCGCTTTTACCGTTAGTTTATTGAATCCCAGAGATTATCGCTGTGTGATCTCTATCACCTGAGTTGTCCCAGTCAAACTGAACAACATCTCCTACCCTAAAGGCTTTGAATTAGATAGGGTGATTGAATGGCGACGAACAAGAATGCGACTATCAACGATGTCGCAGCAGCAGCAGGTGTATCTAGGGCTACCGTCTCTAGAGCGCTAGCTGGATATGGTCGCATAAGTAAACAAACCGTTGACCATGTTCGATCAGTTGCTGATGGTCTTGGTTATCGACCTAATGCCCTAGCAGTTGCTATGAGAGCTGGAAAAACTAAAACTATAGGCCTTGTGGTTATTTCCGATTTCACAAACGCATTCTTCGATCGAGCAACAAAGTCAATTATCGATAGAGCAAAAGAACTTGGTTTTCGCGTTCTGATCCAACATAGCGATGAAGATGTTGCAGTTGAGCGTGTTGCGGTAGAAACAATGCTTTCTAATCAAGTTGATGGCATCATCCTTGTTCCAGCTTCAACAACCAAGCACTCTCATCTGACTCCTAAGAAACTCGGTGGTAAGCCTGTAGTAATAATTGACCGCATGTTGGACATTCAGAGATTCACTACTGTAACTACCGGAGATGAAGTAGCTGCAAAAGAGGCAGTTTTATACGCAGGTGAAAGAGGTCACACAAACCTAGGTTTCCTTATTGCAGTTCCAGGCATTAGAGGTTTCACTTCGACTCAGCCAGAAATTCCGATTACATCTATTCAAGAAAGAGTTGATGGTTTTGAACTTGGAGTGAAAGCAGCAAAAGCTAAATCGGTTTGGGTTTACAGCGAAGACAAGCAAGCAATAGCTGAGTCTGCTGTAGAGAAACTATTAGACTCCCCTAAAGCCCCAACTATCATCTTCACTTCAAACAACGACATGCTCCTAGCTGTGCTAAAAGTAGTTGGTGAACGCGGACTAACAATAGGCAAAGACATCTCAGTTGTAAGTTTTGACGATAGCCCTTGGGCTGCAGCAATGGTGCCAGGCATCACCGTTATATCTAGACCTGTCGAAGAATTGGGAAGCATCGCCGTTACTGAACTTGTTGAGGCCATAGAGGGAAACACTAAGCCCAAGGAAATCGTATTGCCGGCGAGCTTAGTTATACGAGGGTCTGTAGCAAAGCTAACCAAGTCAAAATAGACTAGAACCCTGCTTCCAACATTGAAGGAATTGCCATGGGATCGGTCAGAACAAGGCTATTGCTTTCAACGTTGCTCGTGCTCTGTCTGGGGGCAACATCAACTCAGAGTGCGATAGCTGCTCAACCTGTTTCTGGAATTAGCACAACTGCATACAACGAAGGCACTGACCAAGCGGCTGTCTTTTATAACCCAGTTGTTGTCTCCAATGTGAATCTAACTCTTCCCCAAGCTTCAGTAGATACTCTCAACAACGATCCATACACATCTGTTTATCAAACCGCTAATGTGTCCATAACAACAGCCGATGGCAAAGTAACAACCCTAAACAACATTGGCGTTCGACTAAAAGGGCAAGCCACAAGAACTAATCTCTATGGAAAAGCTCCAATGAAACTGAAGTTCGATGCGTTTGTGCCTGGGCAAAAGTTTCTTGGGCTAACCCGAATGACTTTGAACAGCATGGTTCAAGATCCTTCATTCATTAGAGAAGATACTTCATACCGCATCTACAGAGCTATGGGATTAGTCGCACCAAGAACTACATACTCGTGGGTGACACTAAATAATGCAGACTTTGGTTTGTATATGAACGTTGAATCAATCGATGCTCAGATGCTCAAGCGATGGCTAAATCCAGTCCATGTTTATAGTTCGAACTGTTATCTTGCCGACCTCACTTATTACCAAAGCGGCTGTTACGACACCAACTATGGTGACAGCAATAGGACTGACCTAAATGCTGCTATCGCTGTTTCTGTTTTGAACGGTGAGCAGTGGTGGACAGCTGTGAACAAAATAGCCGACATGAATTCAGTGATAAACCTCATGGCTACAGATATATACACAAGCAACTGGGATGGCTATACAGATGTTGTTCAAAACAACTACTACATCGTCTTTGATGACACCGGCAAGCTAAGGATTATTCCTTGGGGACAAGATGGCACTTTCCCAATGCAGGAAGATGCCCAGCTTGACTGGCTCGGTAGAGGACCAGCATTCAGAAACTTTGGTAACCAAGAGCGAAGCATCATGCTGCGCAAATGTGTTGCCTACACTCCATGCCAAGCGCAGTTAGTGCGTGCACAGGTGGCAGTCAAGAACAAAGTCGCTGAGTTGAACATTCCAGGCTTCAAGAACAAGGTCGCCTCTGTAATCAACAACGCCTACATAGCTAAAGAAACTAGATCTAACCCAGATGTTGGATCTGCTGCTTTCTGGCAGAACTGGTTAGATCTCTTCTTCCCACAAAGAACACAAGCGTTAACTGTCTTCCTGAATACCCGTAACCCTGAGGCCCCAACTCTAAGTATCAATGGGCCAAGCACCGTTGGAAGTACTTTGAAGGCTGTGGCTAGCACTTGGGATTACACAGCAACACTTGGTTATCAATGGTTGAAAAACTCCCAGCCAATAGCCAATGCCACAGGAACTGACTACACACTTTCTTCAGGCGATGCGAACTCATTGATTTCAGTAAGGGTCACATCTTCTAAGGGATCACTCCCGTCCGCTTCCACTACCTCGGTAGCGGTGTTGGTATCGAATCCTCAACTACCCTCAGCATCAATAACCGGTGATGCTCGAGTAGGTGCAACCCTGATTGGTAATCCGATTGCAAACGGCACAACTTCCGTAAGTTACAAATGGTACCGAGATGGAAAGCTGATTTCCGGATCTACAGGAGCTACATACATACCAACAAGTTCCGATTTACAAAAATCTATTTCCCTTGTTACTACAGTTACCCAACCTGGATATCCTCTAGTCGTTTCATCAAGCTCTGCCCGACTTATCGGTTTAGGAGTTTTGACTAAACCAGATCTCTCGTTAGCTGGAGTTGCAGCTACTGGAAACACTTTACTTATCAACGCACAGATTCCTGTTGGAGCGAAAGCAACTTATCAATGGCTAAGAGATGGTCAGCTAATCACAGGATCTACAAGAACCGACTACAAAGTTAAAGCTACAGATCTAAACACAGTGATTACTGCGAAAATCAATCTAACTAGAACTGGTTACTCACCTACTTCAGCAACAAGTGCTGGACTAAGAGCTGTTGCAGGTGAGCTAATAAAGAGTCCAACTCCAACTATTTCTGGAATAGCTTCAGTCAACAAAACACTTTCTGGGCAGTTAGGTTCATGGGATTCTGGAGTCAAGTTCACTTACCAGTGGCTACGAAATGGTGTTGAGATCTCTGGCGCAGTAGCTAAGACTTACCGCGTAACTTCAGCCGACAAAGATAAGCAATTAACTTTCAAAATAAGAGCAGTAAAAGATGGATATAAAACGGTGGTCCTGAGTTCTAACCCAATTCAGGCTAACTAAAGTCCTTCACGTACCTGAATAATGTTTCCATCAGGATCGTTGCCATCGGCATAGCTCCAGTTGTTGTGTTCTTGAACTTCACTCTTTATTCGACCACCTGTGCGACCCGCAGCCAGGCGGGCCTTATCGATGCTGTGAACTTCAAAGACGGGTTTGATTGGGTTATCTTCACCCATGGTTGGCTCTGTTCTGTATTGCTCAGGTAAAAGATGAATCAACACTTCATTGCCTAGACCAGATACGCTGGCGAAGCCTTCTGATCGATAGGGACTGTTATCTTCAAAAAGAGCTGAATAAAAGCCAACAGATTTTTCTAGATCTGAAACCCAAATCACTACTGTTGTCATTTGCTAGCACTCCACCACATTCACAGCAAGACCACCCAGTGAGGTCTCTTTATACTTACTAGACATATCTAACCCTGTTTGACGCATAGTTTCAATTACAGTGTCCAAAGATATCTTGTGACTACCATCACCTAGTAGTGAAAGTCGCACAGCGGAGACCGCAGTTCCTGATGCAATCGCATTTCTTTCAATACAAGGCATCTGCACAAAACCACCAACAGGATCACAGGTTAGCCCTAAGTTATGCTCCATTGCTATCTCAGCTGCATTCTCTATCTGCTCGACTGTGCCACCTAATACAGCTGCTAGCCCAGCTGCTGCCATAGAACAAGCTGAGCCCACCTCTCCCTGACAGCCAGCCTCAGCTCCTGAGATAGATGCATTGCGCTTATAAAGAGAACCAATTGCAGCTGCTGTGAGCAGGTAATCCCTGGCAATCAACTTGGAATCAACATCTTTGAACTTCATAGCCCAGTATCCAACCGCTGGGATAATACCCGCTGCACCATTAGTTGGAGCGGTGACAACTCTTCTACCCGAAGCGTTCTGCTCATTGACTGCAATGGCATACGCCTGTAACCATTCGTTAGAGACCTCACTTGCATCTGAAACATTATTTAGTTGCTCTGCCATATCGGCTGCTCTTCTATCAACTGCTAGATAGCCAGGTAACACACCTTTGGTCTCTAGCCCTTCTTCAATGCACAATTTCATTGCATTCCATATTGCATCTAGTTTCATATCTATATCTAATTCACCATGGAGAAAGACCTCGTTAGCAAAAGCTATTTGAGCAATCGTTTTGTTTTCTCGGTTACATATCTGCAACAGCTCATCGGCACTTGAAAAGTGATATGGAACCTCTGACCTATCAGCTTTATGAATGTGATGATCTGCTTCAACAAAACCGCCACCAACTGAGTAATAGGTCTGTTCGAGCAAGAGATCACCATTGGCATCTAAGGCTTGAAATCTCAAACCGTTTGAGTGTTTAGGCAATCTAATAAGAGGTTGGAAACTAAAGTCTTTTTCACTAAACGAAATCTTGTGACCAAGTAATTCAATTGAAGAAGATTCAATTGCTTTATCCCATGCGGTTAGCACATCATCTGGATTACAGGTTTCTGGTGTTTGGCCATGAAGTCCAGCGACTATGGCATTGGTTGTTCCGTGGCCTGGCCCGGTAGCACCGAGCGATCCGAATAGTTTGACGCTAACTCTACTTGTCAGCGACAGCTTGCCTTTAGCATCAACTGCTTCAGCAAAGAGCAACGCTGCTCTCATAGGTCCCACCGTATGCGAACTGGAAGGTCCGATTCCGATGGTGAATAAATCTAGCGCCGAGATGTAATCTGGCATGGTTTAAGACTAACCAGATTAGAGAACTAAATAGTTATTTAGAACAGGTAGTTGTCTGAGCGTTAGTACCCTGGGCCCAATCAGGTAACGGTTTGACCGTAGGAGTTGGGGTAGGGGTAGGAGTCTTTGACGGAGTTTTACCTGGCTTAGCAGTAGCACTCGGTGTAGGGGTAGGAGCAACTTCTGATCCAACACCAGGGTTCTTCACTTCACCAAGCACGAAAGGCTCATCGTTTTTCATCATGTCGAAAAGAACCTGTGCTTTTTCATAGTCAGGTAATACTCGACCCTGTAAAGGAGCTGGCAAACCATAAACAGAAGGCAACTGTAAGAAAGTGATTTTCTTCATTGGAATATCTTTAAGCGCATTCGCAACACCCATAAGCGCAGCTGGATCAGAAAGTGTTTTGCTCAAAGTCATGTTTCTAGCAGCAGCCTGGGCAAGGCTGTATAGAGCAACAGGGTTGTTCAAGATGTCTTTGCTCTTTAGTTTTCTAACTAGAGAGGTTAGGTAAACCTGCTGGTTGCTGATACGTCCTAGGTCAGATCCATCGCCAACACCATGTCTGGTTCTAAGGAATTGAAGTGCCTGCACACCTTGAAGGTTGTGCATGCCCTTCTTTAGATATGTGTTTGTGTATTCGTCTTCAATGTCTTCAGCAACACAAACTTCAACACCACCAACAGCATTAGAAAGTTCAATCACTCCATTGAAGTCAACCATGGCTAGATAAGGAATATCTAAACCAGTTAGAAGCTCAACGGTTAGAAGTGTGCAACCAGGTCCACCGTTAGCAATAGTTGCGTTGATTTGGCCAAGGCTCTGCGGAAGGTATCCAGGTCCACCTGTTGTGCTTGGACATTTAGGCCAAGGAAGCATTGTGTCTCGAGGGAAAGATAGACCAACGGCACTTTCTCTGTCTGCTGAAATGTGCAGCAAAATAATTACGTCTGCAAGGTTCCCACCGGTGTCACCGAAGGCTGAGTTTCCAGCACCTGATCTGGTATCGCTACCAACAAGAAGAATATTAATGGGGCCATCAATTGGTGGGATAACTCTATCCTCGCCATCTAAGCCAGGAACTTCAATCTGATGACGACTTAGCTCGTTAGCCAATTGAATTGCTGAAACAGTTGTGACAGTCACGGTGGAAACCAGGATTACAACAAGGGCTTTGGCCAAGACGCCAAGAATGGATCTTGATCTTCCGGCTGCGTGAATGTTGCCGTGACGTGCAACAGCACGATCAAGCTTTACTTGCTTCTTCGACTTCTCAGACAATTCGTAAACCCCTTAGATTGAGTTGGCTTGAGTCTTAGTTAGACAAAGCTGGCGGAGGCCGTGGGATTCGAACCCACGGAACCTTTCAGTTCACTAGTTTTCAAGACTAGCTCCTTCGGCCGCTCGGACAGACCTCCGTTGAATAGTCTAACCAATGCTCAGTGGTTTCAAAAATACGCTGTGAACCTGCGATAAGGCTGATAACTAGCTTTGGGTATAGATAATGCCCTCAAGGCCAGATAAAACCTTGGCAACACCGTGTTCTTCTACGCTTGCTGTGACTACTGTGGCTGCTTGTTTCACTTCATCTGGACCCTGGCCCATAGCAAAAGAGAACCCTCCGCCTTCATTAGCCCACTCAAACATCGAGATGTCGTTACGGCCATCGCCAATAGTGATCACTCTATTTCTAGGAATATTGAGAGATTTTCTTCGCTGCTCTAAAGCACTGGCCTTGGTGACACCTTGAGGAGAAATATCCAACCAAGCTGTGTAACCAATTGCATAGGAAACTGAATGCAAACCAACTGATTCAACTATCTCTAGAAAGTCATTCACATTCTGCTCAGGAGATAAAACAACAACTCGACTTACTTCACCGTGCATGAGTTGGTCAAGTGGAGTCTCGACGTTTTTTGCACCTAACGCATAAGCAGGAAAAGGTTTATGGAATCTGTATGTGCCATCAACATCTTCAACTGCAAAGTGTGCATCAGGAAGTTTTTCAATTAGTTGAGACAAAACAGGAGCCGGATCAAAGCCAATTACTTCTCTGACTACATATCCCTTTGAATCTTGTTTATCTATCTCAATGGTCACTGCACCGTTGGAACAAACAACATGACCATGTTCAATACCAACATCTTGAACCACAGGAAAAGCATTAGCTGCTGCTCGACCTGTTGCAACAACGACATGGTGGCCTAGGTCTCGAACTCTGGTTACTTCTCTAATAACCTCTGGCGCTAAAAAGCCATCGTCATGCACCAAAGTGCCATCGATGTCGATAGCTATTAGCCAAGGTTCTTGGGTCAACGCTTAGCTCTTCTTCGCTGGTGTGATTAGTTCAGCTCCACCAAGGTATGGTCGAAGAGCTACTGGGATACGAACTGAGCCATCTTCTTGCTGGTGGTTTTCTAAGATGGCTACCAACCAACGAGTAGTTGCCAGGGTTCCGTTTAGGGTAGCGGCAATAGCTGTCTTGCCATCTTCCTTGCGGTATCTAACGTTTAGTCTTCTTGCCTGATAGGTAGTGCAGTTAGAAGTTGATGTTAGTTCTCTATAGGTCTCTTGGGATGGGACCCAAGCTTCAGCATCAAACTTACGAGCAGCACTAGAACCTAGATCTCCTGCTGCGGTGTCAATAACTCGATATGGAAGTTCACACTTCTTGAGCATCTCTTCT
>CANLDE010000004.1 GCA_947489235.1 Micrococcales bacterium | reverse complement strand
GCTTCAATCTGACGGATACGTTCACGAGTAACTCCGTGGTCCTCGCCAATCTGATCAAGAGTCTTCATGACGCCATCACCGATTCCATACCTGCTTCTGATGACAGCAGCTTCACGAGGTGTCAATGTATCCAACAGCCTCTCAATTTCACGCTGCATGATTCTAAAGGCAACAGCATCCGCCGGCTGAACCGCTTCAGTGTCTTCAATTAGATCACCGAACTCTGAGTCACCGTCTTCACCAAGAGGTGTTGATAGCGAGATAGGTTCACGGCCGTACTTCTGAACTTCGACAACCTTCTCAGGAGTCATGTCTAGTTCACGAGCTAGTTCTTCGGGAGTTGGTTCGCGACCAAGGTCTTGTAGCAACTGCCTTTGTACACGTGAAAGTTTGTTAATAACTTCAACCATGTGAACTGGAATACGAATAGTACGAGCCTGGTCAGCCATTGCTCTTGTAATAGCTTGGCGAATCCACCAGGTTGCATATGTTGAGAACTTGTACCCCTTGGTGTAATCGAACTTCTCAACAGCACGAATAAGACCTAGGTTTCCCTCTTGAATCAAATCTAGGAACTGCATTCCTCTACCGGTGTATCGCTTGGCAAGGCTCACCACAAGACGAAGGTTAGCTTCAAGAAGATGGCTCTTTGCTCGCTGACCATCTTTCACAACCCACTTCAAATCGCGGGCCATGTCTTTGCTCAATTTTTTGTCTGTTGCAAGTTTTTCTTCTGCAAACAAACCTGCTTCAATTCGCTTGGCAAGCTCAACTTCTAGTTCTGCATTTAGAAGCGCAACTTTACCAATTTGCTTGAGGTAATCCTTAACCGGGTCAGCAGTTGCTCCAGTGATGCTGGTGCTTTGAACCTGAATGTCATCTTCTTCTTTGCTGGAGATAACCAATGCTCCTTCAGGAACTACTGGTTGATCTTCATCTTCTTCAACTTCAGGAATAACCTCTTCGATGTCTGCAACAATTACATCTACTTCGGCTTCACTAACGATTGCCTCTGGATCTAAATCATCTTCTTCGTCACCAACATCTAAACCTTCAGGAAGAATGCCCTTAGTCGATGTGATCTTCTTAGGCGATTTGACAGCTCCCTTTGCAGCTGGCTTGGCTTCTGCTTTAACTACTGCCTTACCTTTAGCTTTTACAACAGGTTTAGCAACTGGCTTCACTGCCTTCTTTGCTACTGGCTTGGCAACAACTTTCTTGGCTGTTGCCTTTACAGCAGGCTTTGCGGTCTTGACTGCTAACTTCACCGCAGGTTTTGCAGGCTTGGTGACAGTTTTAGCAACTGGCTTTTTTACGACTGGCTTGGCTTTAGCTTCTGCTGCTTTAGCTTTAGCGGGAACGGCTTTGGTTGTTGAAGATTTGATTGTTTTTCCTTTAGTTGTTGCACTTGTCGCTTTTGCCGTTGCTTTTGCCTTAGGCGCGACAGCCTTCTTCGACGCAGCTGCGGCGGAAGTCTTAGTCGGTTTTAAAGCCATGAGAACCTTCAGTTTCTTAGAGGTTGACCGTTACGAAATTTTGGGCATTACGAAGACCCATGTCAAATCGAAAGAAATGACTGGGTCTTGCTTCGATTATGCCACTAAGTTCCTAGTTTTCGGGACAACAGAGCCAATTGGTAGTACCAGTGTATGAAACATAGACGAACAGTTATCTATTCCCTAAACCCTGTGAATCTGGGTCGCTTTACGCTTTTCAATGGTGAAGAAGGTGATTCCGACAGCAATTACCAAGAATTGGGCTGCAAAACCCCATCTGAAGCTATCTACGTTGTATCTATCTAGCCCTGATGCTGGATCATGAAGTAAATCAATGACCAATCCAGTCAAATACATCATCACGAAGGTTGCTAGAAAGCCACCAACATTGGCGAAACCATTGGCCGAACCGAGTCTCTCCTTGGGGGCAAAATCCTTTGAGAAGTCAAAGGCGACCATGGACGCCGGACCTCCTATAGATATCAACAAGAAACAGGCTAAAAGTAGTCCCGAAGATGCCTTACCAGGTACGAGCAACAAGACCAGCCAAGCAGCCACCGTAATCGATACAACCGAGTAAACAAGTCTCGCTCGATGCTGAGGTGCTCTTGCACAAATCTCAGCAATGATCGGTCCAGTTATGAAACCAAAGACAACCATCAATGTGAGGGTAAGCGCTGCAAACTCATGCGACATTCCTTCTGCTGTAACAAGGTAAGGGACTGCCCACAGTAAA
This sequence comes from Micrococcales bacterium, assembly GCA_947489235.1. GTDB lineage: Bacteria > Actinomycetota > Actinomycetes > Actinomycetales > Microbacteriaceae > Rhodoluna. Next base: position 39,768 of record CANLDE010000004.1, on the reverse strand, counting down.
GCGATTGAAGTTGTTGTCGGTTGAGTTGAAAAGTGCGTCCAAAAAGCCATACGTATTCCTGGGTTCCGAACATTTTCTACGAGCTGGTCAATCGCTTTACGCAGTGAGATTATTTCTGCAGAAACATGTTTGGCACTAGTTGGTTCATTGGAGGTAAAAGCTATAAGAAGCAGAAGTGCTAGAAGAGATGCTGCTGCCATTATCGAAAACGCTGGTTGCCAACCGAGAGACTCGAGCATGAACCAGAAAGGCACTGCGGAGAAGAACTGACCTGTTTGACCGATGGTGGCGACATACTGTTGCATTTTTGATGCTTTAGCTCCTGAATACCATCCGTTGATCATTCGAATCATTGAAATAAATGTAAAGCTGTCCCCCAAGCCAACGAGCATTCTTCCGAGTACTGCATATTCAAGTGAAGGAGCGAAAGCAACAGTCAGTTGTCCAATGGCCATGATGCCTGCACCAATGGATAGAAGTAGTTTCGCTCCGTATCTATCAAGCAGGATCCCAACAGGTATCTGCATGGCTGCATAAACCACTAATTGAAATACTGCGAGAGTCGCTAACTGTTGAGCATTAGTTTCAAAGCGTTCGGTTGCTGTAAGGGTGGCAACACCCAAAGATGATCTTTGTGTGACAGCGAGAAAATATGCCAGGCCTGCAACAGAGAGAACCAGCGTTGGTGAACGCTTCAGTCTTGTTCCTCTTCGTTATCCAATTTGTTCTTTTGGTGGCTTGCTAAATATCCTTCAAGCTCAGCGGCAATTTCATCAGCGTCAGGTATTGCTCGCTCGCGAGGTTTTACTGAACCTAAACCGTTTGCCGATCTTTCATTCTGAAAACTAGACTCAAGATTCTCAACCATTCTTGCTAGATCCTGATTCTCAGCCATCTGCTGGGTGAGCCTTCGTAAGAAGGCATCTCCTTCATCGCGAAGGTCATCAGTTGGAAAAACTAAACCAAGATGACTACTAATTAATTCCAGTCCGGCAACGGCTGCTTGCGGGAACTCTGAATCAGATATGTAGTGCGGTACTAGAAGCACGAATCCAGTACTAGGAATGTTTGCTTGAGTAAGTCTGTATTCAAGCAGGTGCATGATGTTGCCAGGTACCTGAGTGCGAGGTTTCCACTCTGAGTACTCAGCGATGACATCCTTTTGGTTGCCAGAGACGGTTACACCAACTGGCTTTGTGTGAGGAATTGGGAATGGAATCGCATGAAGCCAAGTCATGTCCTCGATTGCAAGAACTGCAAAGAGCTGTTCAACCGCAGAGGCAAAAGCTTCCCACTTGAAATCGGGTTCATAGCCGTTTAGAAAGAGGAACTGGGTACCCACCTCATCGCTTACCAGTTGTAAAGATAAGGTCGCAGGCTGGTAGTCCTCGATGTGATCTTGTTCAAAGAACATAACCGGTCTTCTGGATCTGTAATCCAGCAATTCATCATTGTTGAAAACAGCGATTGTCTCAAACTCAAGGTTTGCGAGTATGTGGCCAGAGATTTGCTGCAGTGAAGAACCAGCATCTGTGAATCCCGAGATTGAAGCGAATAGGTGAAGCCCCTCAGGGACTAACACCTCTGAGTTTACGAAGGTGAAGAGAGAATTTGGCTGTGCCATGTCTCTATTCTACTTTCGCGTGGATAACATGGTGTCTATGACTTCTATCTCTTACAAAGTGAGCAATGTATCTCCTAAAGCAACACCCGATTCAATCTCTGTTTACGCCGTTGGTCTTGACGGTAAAGACACAAAACTCCAAGGCTCAGCAGCAAAGCTAGCTGGCTTGAAGACTCTAAATCTAAAGGCATTGGCCGTATCAGGCGCTTCTGAAGCAACCTCAAGATTGAGTGTTGGAAGTAGTGTGGTTGGCCTTGTTGGAATTGGCGAAGGCATCAACAATCACTCAAAAGCCCGTGAAATTGGAGGCGCTATTGGACGTGCATTCAAAGATGCCAAGAGCATCAATGTTGACATTCCAATCTCATCATCTGAAATTGCGCTCGCTTTATTAGAAGGTATTGCAATAGTTCAATACGAATTCACTAAGTACAAATCCAGCGGTAGCAAAGCTGCAACTCTCAAGACTGTTCACCTTGTCTCTAGCAAGTCTGTATCTAAGAGCGATCTTGATCGACTAAGAATTCTTTCAGATGCACTTAACGCAACGAGAGATCTAGTAAACACTCCAGGCAACGATTTGTATCCTGCCAAACTTGCAGAGATCGTTAAGTCTCAGTCAAAGATCCCAGGAGTCACAGTTGAGATCTGGGACGAGAAGAAGTTAGCAAAAGAAAAGTGCATCGGAATTCTGTCTGTAGGCCAAGGTTCAGTTCGCGGTCCAAGAATGGTCAAGATCACTTACTCCCCTGCAAAGGCAAAGTCACACCTTGCTCTAGTCGGTAAAGGAATCACTTTCGATACCGGAGGTATCTCTCTTAAGCCACCTCTTGGAATCCTTGGTATGAAGTACGACATGGCTGGAGCTGCAACCATTGCCCAAGCCACATTGGCAATTGCAAGACTAGGTTTGCCAATCAAGGTAACTGCTTTCATGTGTATCGCTGAGAACATGCCTTCTGGATCAGCCACTAGACCTACCGACGTCATAACTTTCAGAAACGGCAAGACTGTTGAGGTTATCAACACTGACGCTGAAGGACGATTAGTCATGGCTGATGGCTTGATCCTGGCTTCCGAACTGAAGCCAGATCTAATGATTGACATAGCAACTCTTACCGGAGGTGCAAGAGTCGCGTTAGGAAACCGCTACACAGGACTAATGGGTGAGGATAAGGCTGTAGCTGCCATTGAGAAAGCGGCAAGTTCTGCAGGAGAACTGGTTTGGCACATGCCACTAGCAGAAGAGCTTTTTGACCTACTCAAATCTGATGTTGCTGACTTTGTGAACTCTCGCTTGGGTAATCCTGCTGGAAGCATGCTAGTTGGAGGTTTATTCCTAAGAGAATTCGTTGGATTAGCATCAGCAAAGGGTAAGGATCGTCTGAACTGGGCTCACCTTGACTTCGCGACCGCCGCCAATAATGACCTGGCTCCTTACGGATACGCGGTCAAGGGTGCCACTGGTTCAATGGTTAGGACCCTAGTTACCGTTGCTGAGCAAATGTCTGGGAAACAGAAGAAATAGTCTTCTAGTAATCTTTATAAAGACCCCTTTTTTCAATACAACATGCTTTGAGGAGCTAAATTGGCCGAGCACAATTTTGACGTCGTAATCCTTGGTGGCGGAAGCGGTGGCTATGCCGCTGCCCTTCGCAGTTCTCAGCTAGGCCTATCAGTTGCACTGATTGAAAGAGACAAGCTTGGTGGCACTTGTCTTCACCGCGGTTGTATTCCTACGAAAGCGCTTCTGCACTCAGCAGAGGTAGCCGATGTAACTCGTGATGCGGGTGCTGTTGGAGTTCAAGCAACTTTCCAAGGTATCGACATGCCTCAGGTTAACAAATACCGCGATGGCATTGTTGATCGTCTTTTCAAAGGTCTTACTGGCCTAGTTTCTGCAAAAGATATCACTGTTGTCGCAGGTGAAGGATCTCTTGTTGCTCCTAAAACCATCTCGGTCAACGGTGAGCTATACACAGGCAAGAACATTGTTCTGGCAACCGGTTCATACAGCAAGACATTGCCAGGGCTTGAAATCGGTGGACGCGTAATCACATCAGAGCACGCTCTTCAACTTGACTTCGTTCCAAGCAAAGTGATTGTTCTTGGTGGTGGAGTTATCGGAGTCGAGTTCGCATCTATCTGGCGTTCATTTGGAACAGATGTAACCATAATTGAAGGTCTTCCTACTCTTGTTCCTAACGAAGATGCATCCGTTAGCAAGGCTATGGAAAGAGCGTTCCGTAAGCGCGGCATCAACTTTAAAACTGGAGTTCGATTCCAAGGTGTTCAGCAGAGCGCTACCGGTGTTGTTGCAACTCTAGAAAACGGCGAAAGCTTCGATGGCGAACTTTTGCTGGTTGCTGTTGGTCGTGGACCAAACACTGCAGGATTTGGCTACGAAGAAAACGGCATCAAGATGGACCGTGGCTACGTGCTAACCAACGAGAGACTAGAAACATCTGTACCTGGGGTTTACGCAGCAGGAGATATCGTCCCTGGACTACAACTTGCTCACCGCGGTTTCCAACAAGGTATCTTCATCGCTGAAGAGATTGCTGGACAAAGACCTGCTGCCATTGATGAACTAGGTATTCCAAAGGTCACCTATAGCGAGCCAGAGATTGCATCAGTTGGACTAACAGAGGCAAAGGCAGCCGAGACTTACGGCCAAGACAACATTTCTGTTTACGAATACAACCTAGGTGGTAACGGTAAGAGCCAGATCCTAGGAACAGCTGGATTCGTGAAACTTATTCGCCGCAACAATGGCCCAATCATCGGCATTCACATGATTGGTTCTCGCGTTGGAGAACAAATTGGTGAAGCACAACTTATCGTCAACTGGGAGGCATTCCCTGAAGAAGTTGCTTCTCTAGTTCACGCCCACCCAACCATGAACGAAGCCATTGGCGAAGCACACATGGCTTTGGCTGGTAAGCCACTACACGCACACGCCTAAACTAGAGATTGCTTACAAGGAGTAAATAAATGAGTGAAGTAAAACTTCCAGCCCTAGGTGAATCAGTAACCGAAGGCACTGTCACTAGATGGCTTAAGAAGATTGGCGATTCAGTTGCTATCGACGAGCCATTAGTTGAAGTATCAACTGACAAAGTTGACACTGAGATCCCTAGCCCAGTAGCAGGTGTCCTTCAGCAGATCCTTGTGCAAGAAGATGAAGTTGCTCTAGTGGGTGCGGTTCTTGCAATCGTTGCTGATGGTGTTGCCGCAAGTGCTGCACCTGTAGCTACTCCTCCAGTAGCCGAAGCACCAGTAGCGCCTCCAGTCGTTGCAGCTCCTGTTGTAGCAGCTCCTCCAGTTGTTGCACCTGTGGCACCTCCTATAGTTGCTCCAGTAGTAGCCGCTCCAACTCTTCCAGTATTTACACCTCAAGTTTCAACGCCTGTTGCAGCACCTGTTGTTGCCCACGTTGAAACAAACTCTGATGCTAGCTATGTGACTCCTTTGGTTAGAAAGTTAGCTGCCGAATCCGGAGTGAACCTATCTACTGTCTCTGGTACCGGTGTCGGCGGTCGTATTCGTCGTGAAGATGTAGTCGTTGCTGCAAGTGGTGCTTCAACAAGCGCTGCTCCAGCAGTTGCTCACGTTCCAACAACTTCAGCCCTTCGCGGAACTGTTGAGCCAATGTCTCGACTAAGAAAAGTTCTTGGTGAAAGAGCAGTAGCGTCGATGGTTTCAAGTGCACAACTCACAACTGTTGTTGAAGTTGATGTTACAAAGATCGCGCAACTTCGCACCAAGGTGCAGGCAGAGTTCACAGCAAAGACAGGCGTGAAATTGAACTTCATGCCGTTCTTCTTCCTAGCAGCTGCTGAAGCACTTAGAGCTCACCCAAAGATCAACGCTGCAATTGATGGCGACAACATTGTTTACCACGCAACTGAAAACATCAGCTTCGCTGTTGACACAGAACGTGGACTTCTAACACCGGTGATTAGAGATGCAGCAACACTAAGCCTTGGTGTCATCGCTCAGCAGATCGCAGACATGGCTGCTAGAACACGGGAGAACAAACTAAAGCCTGACGAGTTATCAGGTGGAACTTTTACTCTTACCAACACTGGCTCTAGAGGTGCTTTGTTTGACACACCTGTTGTCTTCTTACCTCAGTCAGCAATTCTAGGAACTGGTGTAGTTGCCAAGCGTCCAGTTGTAGTAACTGATGAGAACGGTCAAGACAGCATAGCTATTCGTAGCATGGTCTACCTGGCCTTGTCTTACGACCACAGAATTATTGACGGCGCGGATGCGAGTCGTTTCTTAGTTGATGTGAAGTCTCGTTTGGAAGAGGCTAACTTCCAGGAAAACTTCGGTTTCTAATAAACCTTTTCAACTCTTAGTTGAGCTCCATCAGACCAAAGATCTAATCGCAGATAAGTTTTGTCGCATACTCGTTTTAGCTTCACCTGAGCTAACCCCCCTAGCCTTTGGAAGCTGGCTATTTTGTATCGATGGTCTTGAATGTAAATCAAACCAAACTTTTCAAGTTTGCCCAAAACTTGCGCTCCAGATGCGATCGGACTTGCACAAGCAATCTCTTGTTTCTCTTTTGGTATCTGCTTAACTACTTGCGTCGCAGCGGATTGCTCTTTAGGAACAAAGAATAAGAGACACATACAAATTGCCAGAGCGGGCAGAATTAACGTGAGGAGTTTGCTCTTTGGTTGACCACTTTCAAAACCAGTCATCGCATTGAGTTTGATATCGCCATTTTTAGCTTTGGCCTTGAGTTCGTTCTTGATGCTTTTGGCATCGGGAGCAGAAAGCAGAACTGCCACTCTTCCGTTTCGAAGTCTTGTAGGAGTCGGGTCCATGATTTCTAGCCTGCTCAACCATATGGGCCAAGATCGAAACCGCGAAGGCACAAACAAGAACTGCTTTCGTAGCGGGTTTCTTCTATCCTGCACTAACCAGGTGGACCCAATAAGGCTTCTTTGCGTCCTTTCGATGACCGCAAAGTGCCGAAGCGAGGGCTTTCTGACTGCAAACATCTCACTAGTTTTAGGCATTGTTTGCTTTAAGGGACTCAGTGCTTATGTTGAGTGGATAACTGAAGGTCTTTAGCACCTGTGGATGGGATTTAGAATTGAGTCATGCCCGACTTCGAAGTATTAGGTTTAGCCCCCAACTATGTGGACTATCAACGGGCTTGGGATATCCAAAGAGAAGTTCATGCTCAGGTAGCAAGTGGTGAACGACCAAATACAGTCCTACTTTTAGAACACGATGGTGTCTACACAGCTGGTAAAAGAACTGAAGACGAAGAGCGTCCGGTTGATGGCACTCCTGTTATAGATGTTGACCGAGGTGGGAAAATTACTTGGCACGGACCAGGTCAACTAGTTGGCTATCCGATTATGCGTTTACCAGATCCAATCGATGTGGTCGGATACGTACGTTGGCTCGAACAGGTTCTCATAGATTCAATAAGTGAACTAGGTCTACACACAGAACGAGTAGAGGGTCGTTCAGGTGTTTGGGCACCAGTTGGCGATACCCATGTGAAGATTGCTGCCATCGGCATCCGGGTAGCAGAGAAAGTAACCATGCATGGCTTTGCTTTGAACTGCAATAACTCTCTAGATGCATACGAAACCATCATCGCCTGCGGCATCAAGGACGCTGCTACGAGTACGATAAGCGAGTTGCTCAAACGCGATGTAACTCCTGCTATGGCAGCTGAAGTTATTCAAAGAAGATTGCTTGAGATAGAAAGGGTGCTGATATGAGTGAAGAACCAGTAGCACCTAAAAGAATGCTTCGAGTCGAAGCTCGTAATGCTGAAACTCCTATCGAGCGCAAGCCTGAGTGGATCAAGACAAAAGCCAAGATGGGTCCTGAGTATCAAGCTCTGCACTCGCTAGTAAAAACTGAGGGCTTGCACACAGTCTGTCAAGAAGCAGGATGCCCAAACATATTCGAATGTTGGGAAGATCGTGAAGCGACTTTCCTTATTGGTGGAGCACAGTGCACAAGACGTTGCGACTTCTGTCAGATTGATACAGGTAAGCCTGCGAACCTGGATCCAGATGAACCAAGAAGAGTCGGTCAGTCTGTAAAGAAGATGGCTCTTCGTTACGCCACAGTTACAGGTGTAGCTAGAGATGACCTACCGGATGAGGGTTCCTGGCTTTATGCAGAAACTATTCGTCAAATACACAAGCAGTCCCCTGGTACTGGAGTTGAGATTCTTATTCCCGACTTTTCCGGTAAACCAGAACTACTACAAAAAATCTTTGATGCTAAGCCTGAAGTGTTTGCTCACAACGTTGAAACAGTTCCACGTATCTTCAAGCAGATTAGACCTGCTTTCACCTACGACCGTTCTTTAGATGTAATCACCCAAGGACGTAACGCTGGCATGGTTACTAAGAGCAACTTGATTCTTGGTATGGGTGAAGAAATCTCCGAAGTTGTTCAAGCCCTTCAGGACCTCTACGACGCAGGAACTGACATCATAACAATCACCCAGTACCTGAGACCTACAGTTAAACATCATCCAGTCTCTCGTTGGGTCAAGCCTCAAGAGTTCGTTGAACTCAAAGAGATAGCCGAATCAATGGGTTACCTAGGTGTCTTGAGTGGTCCACTGGTTAGAAGCAGCTACAGAGCCGGAAGACTCTGGGCCCAAAGCATGATTAAGCGTGGCGATGAGATTCCTGAGCATCTACAACATCTAGCCGAAGCTGCTGCCAAGGATGGCTTCAGCCAAGCGGTAAAGTAAAGAAGACGAAAAGGCAGAACAATGGCGAAAAAAGAAAAAGTACGCAAACCTAAAGGCAAAGGACTGTTTTCACAGTTCCGTGAACAGGTCAAGTTCCTAAAAGAGGTTGACCCTAAGGCAATGCCACTAGGTATATTCTTCGGAGTTCTAATATTCCTAGTTATCCTCGTCCTTGGATCAATTATTTCTGGCTTCGCTTTCCTTGGAATAGTAATCTGGGCAGTTCTTGCCATCGTTACTGGTTATTTGACCCTGCTACTGACCATGACCAGAAGAGCTAACTCAGCTATTTTCAAGAAGTACGAAAACGAACCAGGTCGCATTTCTATTACCGTTGGCACATTGACCCGTAGACGTTGGAAGGGCAACAACCAGCCGGTTGCAGTAAATCCAAGAACTAAGGACATGGTTTTCCGCATTGTTGGACCAGCAGGTGTTGTCCTTATGGCTGAAGGCGCTAAAACTAGCGCCAGGGCAATGCTTGAGGAAGAGCGCCGCAAGGTCCAAAGGCTCGCATCTGGCGTTACAGTGCACACTTTCTATAGCGCTCAAGACGGCGAAGGTGTCCCTCTAGGTCAGCTTCACAAGAAGATTTCAAAGCTCAAGAGATCCCTAAACAGAGCTGAAATTGCTGCCGTTCAGAACAGATTGTCCTCAATTGACAGCCGATCAGGCCTACCAATCCCTAAGGGCATCGACCCAATGAAGATGAGAGCTTCCCGCCGAATTCAGTAGGTTTAGAAGTTTTACAATCCCGAAACATTGATTGGCCAAAACTCAGGGAACTGCCCTATAAAGTTGATTTGAGCGTAATGGAACGCTCGATCCCAAAAACCTTTGAAGGGCTAACCCTATGTTTAAATCAGCATCCGAGGTCATCAAATTCATCAAGGATGAAGATGTCAAATTCCTCGACGTTCGCTTCACAGATCTACCTGGTGTCCAGCAACACTTCAACTTGCCAGTAAGCCAGATTGATGAAGACTTCTTCGTCAATGGCCAGCTATTCGATGCATCCTCAATTAGAGGCTTTGCTTCTATTCACGAATCAGACATGCAGTTGATCCCAGATGTAACGACTGCTTACCTTGATACGTTCCGTGTTGAGAAGACTCTGATCATCAACTTCGATATCTACAACCCACGTAATGGTGAGATCTATCACCGTGACCCTCGTCAGGTTGCTAAGAAGGCTGAGGCTTACCTATCTTCAACCGGTATCGCGGACACAGCTTTCTTTGCTCCAGAAGCAGAATTCTTTATCTTCGATGAGGTTCGCTTTGAGTCAAAGTCAAACACTGCTTACCACTTCGTTGATTCAATCGAAGGTGCATGGAACTCAGCTCGCGAGACTGAATCAGATGGTGGTCGCAACCTAGGAAACAAAACACCTTACAAGGGTGGCTACTTCCCTGTCTCACCTGTAGATCACCTAGCTGACATCCGCGACGAAATCGTTCTAAACCTAGAAAAGGCTGGCCTAATTGTTGAGCGCAGCCACCACGAAGTTGGAACTGCTGGTCAGTGTGAAATCAACTACAGATTCAACACTTTGGTTCAGTCAGCTGATGACGTTTTGAAGTTCAAGTACATCGTGAAGAACACTTCATACAACTACAACAAGACCGCTACCTTCATGCCTAAGCCACTTATGGGTGACAACGGTTCAGGTATGCACGTTCACCAGTCACTATGGAAAGATGGCAAGCCATTGTTCTATGACGAGAACGGCTACGGCGGTCTATCAGATATGGCTCGCTGGTACATCGGTGGTCTACTAAAGCACGCACCAAGCTTGCTTGCTTTCACTAACCCAACAGTTAACAGCTACCGTCGTCTAGTTCCTGGTTTCGAAGCTCCAGTAAACCTTGTTTACTCAGCAGGTAACCGTTCAGCTGCTATTCGTATTCCAATGACAGGTACCAACCCGAAGGCAAAGCGTATTGAGTTCCGTGCTCCAGATGCTTCAGGTAACGCTTATCTTGCTTTCGCTGCAATGTTGATGGCTGGTCTTGATGGAATCAAGAACCGCACTGAGCCACACGCTCCAGTGGACAAGGACCTATACGAGTTGCCACCAGAGGAAGCAAAGAACATCCCTCAGGTTCCAGGCTCTCTAGAAGAAGTTCTTCAGGCACTAGAGGCAGATCACGACTACTTACTTCAGGGCGATGTATTCACCAAGGATCTAATCGAAACTTGGATTGACTACAAGCGTGAAAAGGAAATCAAGCCATTCGCTCAGAGACCTCATCCATATGAGTTCGAGCTTTACTACGGCGTTTAGTTTGTAAAAAGAGGCGGGTCACCTTGATTGGTGGCCCGTTGTCTTTTTAAGCGTAGAAGACTCGTTCAAAAACAGCTCTTGCTCTTCTGGTGTGTGCGAGGTAATCCTCTTCTAAAGCGCTTGCTGAACCTCTAGGGTATTCAAGAATCCTTGCCATACCTTCAAGCTGTCTTCTATCAATAGACAGAACATCTGAGGCTTTGTTCGACCAAAGCACACCAGCTGATCTGACACGGCTAGTAAGTATCCAAGCTTCTGATAGCACTCTGGCATCATGTTCAGCGATCAGTTCACTTTGGACTAAAGCGTCTAAAGCATCAAGTGTCTTCGGTGTTCTAATGCTTGGGAACTCATTGCCGTGCTTTAGCTGAAGAAGTTGAACTAGCCATTCGATATCACTGAGTGATCCTCTACCTAGTTTCAGATGACGCTTGGGATCTGCTCCCTGAGGTAATCTCTCGTTCTCCATTCGAGCTTTGATTCTTCTTATCTCGACTATTGACTTGAGTTCCATTGTCTCTGGGTAGCGATACTTATCGATGACCTCGTTGAACTCAGATACTAGTTCATCTCCCCCATAAATCATCCGTGCTCGTAGCAACGCCTGATTCTCCCAAATGTCTCCCCAACGGCTGTAGTAAGCCTTGTATGAGTCAACTGAACGAGCAACAGAGCCATTTTTACCCTCAGGTCTTAGTTCCATATCTATCTCAAACTCGAGTTGTGGATCTTTGACTAGACGATGAAGTTCTGAGATGACTTTCTCAGCAGACTTCTGTGCTGCTTCAAACTCTTCACTATCAACCAATCGATAAACAAACATCACGTCAGCGTCGCTACCGAACCCTAGCTCTTGACCGCCGAAGCGGCCCATTGCAACGATTCCAAAATCAAGCGCACTCTTTGAATACTCGTTTCTTTCTTGAAGAGAAGTCACAACTGCATGGGTTAGTGCACGTAAATACCATTCGGATAGATCAGATAGCCCCTGTGATACCTGAGAGATGTTTAGCTCACCGACTACCGAACCTAATGACAAGCGAAGAGTTTCTCTTCTACGGATGTGCCTGATGGCTTTAGCCAACTCGTCGATGTCTGTGCGTCTGGCAGCTAGTGACTCTGATTGTTCATTGAGATCTTCTAGTGATGCTGGTCTAAGCGCCTCAGGTTCTTCGAACCAGGCAGCGCCTTCAGGTATTAGCTCTAGAAGTGCGGTTGCTAAGCGGCTGTTTGAAAGCGCGATGCTTAGACGCTCTGCTGCTCCTGAACTATCTCTGAGCATTCTCAGATACCAGTGAGATTCACCAAGGTTTTCACTTAGCCGTCTAAAAGCGAGAAGGGCTGAATCTGGATCAGTACCTTCGGAGAACCATTGCAGAAGCACTGGAAGTAGTTGTCTTTGAATCTGGGCTCTTCTAGATAATCCTGAGGTCAATGCTCTGATGTGCTGTAAAGCGCCTTCTGGATTCAGGTAACCGATAGCGGTTAGTCGATCAGATGCCTGCTCATTTGAAAGTTCAAGACCATCATTTGCTTTTGATACGGCTGCCAGTAGAGGTCGATAGAAGATTCTCTGGTGCAATGCACGGACTTGCAGTTTGACCTCAGACCAGCGAGTTAGAAGATCAACAGTAGTCCAGTCGAGGTTTACAGATCTTGCTAAGGCTCGTTGTTCGTTTTCTTCAACCGGCATCAGATGTGTTCTACGCATTTTAGACATTTGGATTCGGTGCTCAAGAACTCTTAGAAACTTATAGTGTGAGGAAAACTCCGCCGCTTCTGCTCTGCCGATATACCCTCCACGAGAGAGCTCTTCGATGGCCCTAAGAGTGTCAGGTGAACGAACTGTGTCATCAGTTCGACCGTGAACGAGCTGCAAGAGCTGAACAGTAAATTCGATGTCTCTAAGCCCACCTGGACCTAGTTTGATTTGTCGGTCAACTTCATCAGCAGGGATGTTTCCGCTAACCCGCTCTCTCATCTTTTGAACTGACTCAACAAAGTTTTCTCGCTGCGTTGACTGCCATACCAATGGGTTCATTGCTTCAAAGTAAGCAACACCTAGGTTGATGTCTCCAGCCATTGGCTTGGCCTTGAGCAGAGCTTGGAACTCCCAGTTTTCAGCCCAACGCGAGTAGTAACTCGCATGTGACTCTAGGGTTCGAACTAAAGCGCCTGCCTTACCTTCGGGTCTTAGGTTGGCATCTACCTGCCATAGCGCTGGTTCAGGATTGGTGCTATCCATCGCACGCATCATTCTGGTTGCCAGTTTGGTTGCAACCTCTAGCATTCTGGAGGTTTCAAGATTCTCATCAGAAGATTCAGCAACAAAGATCACATCAACATCGCTGATGTAGTTCAGCTCTCCTGCCCCACCTTTACCCATTCCTATAACAGCAAGCTTTGTAGCTGCAACTTCATCAGCTGTGAAAACTCCATAATCGGTTGACATAGTCAGTTCTCGACGGCCTATTTCTAAACCTGCTTCAAGGGCAGCTGCAGCTAAGTCGGCTAATGCTAGAGACACTCTAGGTTGCACACTTGTTGGTTCATTAGACGAAACATCGAAGATAGCAATCTTGGTAAGTTCAAGTCGATAAGCCTTGCGAAGATTAGTTACTTGATTGGCAAAAGAGAGTTTGGAATCAGCAATAGAGCCCAGAAGCACCCGAACATATTCGGTTTTGCTTACTACCTTTTGTTCTTTCTCGAATTCCTTGAGAGTAAACGAATTTAGCGAAACGAAATCCGATAGCGCTGAAGAGGCTCCAAGGAGCTTTGCTAACCTAAGTGCTGATTCTTCTTTAGCAAGAAGTTTCTTGACTGCTGATTTGTTTTCCCTAGATAGCACAATAAGACCATCAAGTGCTTGGTCTGGGCTGGCCGACTTACTAAGCGCTGCCAGTGCTGATCGTCCAGTATCTCCAACCAGTGAAACTAATTCATCGAGCTTGGCGATTGTTCCATCGAGATCAACAAAACCATACTTTGCAAGACCCGCAAGCGAGCCTGAAGATCTTGCTGTAGCCATTAGAGAACTTCGAGGTTGGTCTTCAATTCGTAAGGTGTGACCTGAGCGCGGTAGTCGCTCCACTCCTTGCGCTTGTTAGCAAGAACGTAACTGAATACCTGCTCACCTAGAACCTCGGCTGCAAGCTCTGACTCTTCAAGTAAACGAATCGCATGGTCAAGGCTCTGCGGAAGTGCTTGAATACCCATAGCTCTGCGTTCTGAGTCTGATAGATCCCAAACGTTGTCTTCTGTTTCTGCAGGAAGCTCGTAGTTGTTTTCAATTCCCTTAAGACCTGCTGATAGCAATAGTGCGTAAGAAAGGTAAGGGTTAGCCGCTGAATCAATTGCACGGTATTCGATACGTGCTGAGTTCCCCTTGTTTGGCTTGTATAGCGGAACACGAATCAATGCAGAACGGTTGTTGTGACCCCAGCAGACAAATGATGGAGCTTCGCCACCACCCCAGAGTCTCTTATACGAGTTCACGAACTGGTTGGTAACTGCAGTGATCTCTGGTGCGTGACGCAAGATACCTGCCATGAAAGCTTTAGCTGTCTTTGACATGTGGTACTCACCGGATGGGTCATAGAACGCGTTGGTGTCACCTTCAAAAAGTGACATGTGAGTGTGCATTCCAGAACCTGGGTGCTCAGTAAATGGCTTAGGCATGAATGTTGCGTATACGCCCTGCTCAATAGCTACTTCCTTGATAACAGTTCTGAAAGTCATGATGTTATCTGCCATGGTCAAAGCATCGGCATAACGAAGATCGATCTCGTTCTGGCCTGGACCACCTTCGTGGTGGCTGAACTCAACTGAGATGCCTAATTGTTCCAGCATGTTTACAGCTCTTCTTCGGAAATCATTGGCAGTTCCACCAGGGACATTGTCGAAGTAACCAGCCTTATCAACCGGCACTGCGCCTTCAGGGCCTATCTGTGAAGACTTTAGAAGGTAGAACTCAATCTCAGGGTGAATGTAGAAGGAAAAGCCCATGCTGGCGGCCTTATCCAACGCTCTACGAAGGACGTTTCTAGGGTCAGCGGCAGCTGGAATACCATCTGGGGTTGTGATGTCGCAGAACATACGAGCTGTTGGCTCGATTTCACCCCGCCAAGGAAGAATCTGAAAGGTTGAAGGATCAGGTTGAGCAAGCATGTCTGCCTCGTAAGAGCGCGAAAGTCCCTCAATGGCAGAGCCATCGAAACCAATACCTTCAGCAAAAGCACCTTCAATCTCGGCAGGTGCGATAGCAACGGATTTGAGGGTTCCAGCCACGTCTGTGAACCAAAGCCTTACAAACTTGACGTTTCGTTCTTCGATCGTACGAAGTACGAAATCCCGTTGCTTATCCATGTGAAAAAACCTTTCAATTGCCTCCTACTAGGCTAGTGGTTATGCCTAACGTTCGCCTAGCCCTAGCTCAAACCAACCCAATCGTTGGTGACATAAAGGGCAATATGGCGGGCATTCTTGCAGTGGTTGAACTAGCTGCCAAGAGAGAGGCGGATATCGTGGTTTTCGGCGAAATGTCCGCAACTGGATACCCAATCGAAGACCTTGCTACCAGGGAATCATTCATTCTTGACGCTGAACTTGCAGTGCGGAATCTAGCAAGTGAACTCAAGAGCAAGAATCTGGGCCACATTGCTGTTGTGCTGGGACATCCTTCAATGGCTTCAGCTCAAGATCAGACCGGTTGGGCAATAGCTCACAACACAGCCTCTGTTCTATTGGCAGGAGAAGTTGTAGGCCGCTACGCCAAGCATCATCTGCCTAACTACTCAGTCTTTGATGAGTATCGTACTTTCGTGTCGGGTAATGACCTGCTGACTTTTGAACACAAAGGCTTGAAGTTTTCCATTGTTATCTGCGAAGACATTTGGCAAGCAGGCGGTCCTGTTTCAGAACTTGGCAAAGCCAACACCGATGTAGCACTAATTCTCAATGGATCACCTTTTGAAATAGATAAAGATGACACCAGGTTGAAACTTGTTTCGGAGCTTGCCAAGAAGCACAGCTGCGCAGCTGCTTACGTGAATCTTGTTGGTGGTCAAGATGATTTGGTCTTTGACGGTGACAGCATCATGGTTGATAGCAGGGCAAGAATGGTCGCCAGACTCAAGCAGTTCAAAACCGATTTAGTTTGTATTGATATCGAATCAAAAGATGATTTGAAAGTAGTTGATGAGCATCATCTAACTAAACCAAATGACAACTGGCAAACCTGGAACGCTTTGGTCTTAGGCCTTAGAGACTACGTGCAGAAGAATGGATTCAAATCAGTTGTTCTTGGTCTAAGTGGCGGAATTGACTCTGCAATCTGTGCAACTATTGCTTCTGATGCCATTGGTCCAGAAAATGTCTATGGAGTATCAATGCCTAGCATTTACTCATCTGAACATTCCAAAGATGACGCTTTAGATTTAGCTAATCGCAGAGGAATGAATTATCAAGTTCAAGCTATCGCAGATCTGGTTACCCCTTTCGAAAACCAACTAGCCCTTGAAGGTTTATCTGTTGAAAATCTTCAAGCTCGAGTTCGTGGCGTTATCTTGATGGCACTGAGCAACAAGGATGGCCACCTGACTTTGACAACTGGTAATAAGACAGAACTTGCTGTTGGTTACTCCACTATCTACGGTGACACTGTAGGTGGCTACAACCCACTCAAAGATGTTGAAAAGACTTTGGTTTGGGAATTAGCTAGATGGCGCAACGAATATGCCAAGGGTCGTGGAGAGATTGAACCTATCCCACAAAACTCAATCGATAAGGCACCTTCGGCAGAACTAAGACCGAATCAGGTTGATCAAGATTCTCTGCCTCCCTACGATGTGTTGGATGCGATTCTGGATGCGTACGTAAACAGACGTAGGTCTTCAGCTGAGATAGTTGGATATGGATTTGATGAAGCGATGGTCAACAAGGTCCTAACTCTGGTTGATAGATCAGAGTGGAAGCGACGCCAATCAGCAATCGGTCCGAAGATTACCGGTATGGCTTTTGGTCGCGATAGACGTTTACCGATTACTAATAAGTACAAGGGATAGAGAATGCACGAGATCACACCCAAAGTTGTTAGAACTGGAACCCTGCTGGAGTTTAAGCAGACCAATAGAAAGTTCTCTTGCCTTACCTCTTATGACTCTCTAACCAGTGGTATTTTCGATGAAGCTGGTATCGATGTTCTACTGGTCGGAGATTCTGCTGCTGACAATGTCTTGGGCTACGAGACCACATTGCCTATCACCGTTGATGAAATGATTCCGTTTGGAAGGGCAGTAAGTAGAGCAGCCAAGCGAGCTCTGGTTGTAGTAGATATGCCGTTTGGCAGTTACGAATCTGGACCTGAAGATGCTTTGGCTAACGCGATTCGGATAATGAAACTATCTGGTGCAAGCGCTGTAAAACTTGAAGGCGGGCTTAGAAGCACAGCACAGATCAAAGCACTAGTAACTGCTGGCATTCCAGTAATGGCTCACGTAGGTTTCACACCACAGAGTGTGCATTCACTAAGTGGCTCTAAGGTTCAGGGACGAGGCGACTCAGCGCAAGACCTCATTGATGATGCCCTGGCTGTGCAGGAAGCAGGAGCATTCGCTGTTGTTTTGGAATTAGTCCCAGCTAGCCTTGCTAGTCAAGTAACCAAACTATTGTCCATTCCGACCATCGGTATTGGAGCAGGTGCAGGAACTGATGGACAGATTCTAGTTTGGACTGACTTTGCTGGTCTCTACCCAGGCAAGCCTCGTAAGTTCGTCAAGCAGTATGCCGACCTTCGAACTGATCTTTTGAAAGCTGCTACTAGTTATCGAGAGGAAGTAGCCCAAGGTATTTTCCCTAGCGAGGCCAACTCACACGAATAGCTAGCTGGCTACTTGCCTTCTTCGCTGTCTTCCTCACGCCACGCATCACTTCTTGACTTGAGTATTTGTATAGCATTCTTAGCCTCTTCAAGACTCTCAAATGGTCCTATGCGATAAAGAGCTAAGGCTTGTTTGCCAACTTCAACGCTCATGGTCTTGGTGTTAAACCAGAACTCAGGCTTCTGCTCTTCGCTAATTTGTTGGCTCCTCATGCGTTTCACTTCTGAGCATACACAGGGTACCTACCTAGTATGGAGTTATGCCTAGAGATGCGAAGACTGGAAACCTTATTCTTGGTCGCATCTCCCCCAGACTTGATGTTCCAGCATCAATAGTCAAACCTGAATATGTTGGAAAGAGCGCACCAGCTAAGTTTCTTGGCACAGATGTAAAAACTCCTGAGCAAATCGAAAAAATTAGGCATGCTGGCAAGATTGCCGCTCAAGCAATTGAACTAGTTGGTCAGAACGCAAAAGCAGGCATAACTACAGACCAACTTGACAAGATAGCCCATCAATTCATCGTTGATAACGGAGCGTACCCCTCCACCCTTGGCTATCGAGGATATCCCAAATCAATCTGTTCCTCCATCAATGAGGTAATCTGTCACGGCATTCCTGATGACACTGAACTAGTTGATGGCGACATAGTGAACATTGACATCACGGCATACATTGATGGTTACCACGGTGATAGCAACCAGACATTTTTGGTTGGCGAAGTCAAACCAGAAGTCTCCTTGCTAGTTGAAAGAACTAGAGAAGCGCTAGCTAGAGGAATTTCTGTTGTTGCCCCTGGTAGATCAGTAAACCTGATTGGCCGAGCCATAGAGTCATACGCCAAACGCTTTGGTTATGGCGTGGTCCGGGACTTCACTGGCCACGGTATCGGTGAGAGCTTTCATAGCGGATTAATCATTCCCCACTATGACTCGGCCCCCATGTATGGCGATGAGATGCAAGAAGGAATGGTTTTCACCATTGAACCGATGTTGACTCTAGGCACTCATACTTGGGAATTGTGGCCTGACGGATGGACCGTTGTAACAAAAGATAAGAGCATTACCGCACAGTTTGAACACACACTTGTTGTAACCAAAACAGGTGCCGAGATATTGACATTGGCATAAGGAGAAGTAAATGGCTAAAAGAGCAATCGGAATAGATATTGGTGGCACCGGAATCAAAGGTGCTTTAGTTGATGTGAAGTCAGGGAAGTTACTAAGCGAGAGACTTAGATACGCAACCCCTGATGGTGGCACACCCAAAGACATTGCCCACACCCTTAGAGATCTAATTGCTCACCTGCCTAAGGCTGAGGGATTGCCAGTGGGAATTTGTTTCCCAGCAGTAGTCAAGGCTGGTGTTACAAAGTCTGCTGCAAACGTCTCTTCTGAGTGGATCAATCTAGATGCGGATCGACTATTTGAAAAAGAACTAAAGCGAACCGTGCACGTACTAAATGATGCCGATGCAGCAGGACTTGCTGAAGCGAAGTATGGCGCGGCCAAGAATGTACAAGGCTTAGTTTTGATGACAACTCTTGGCACTGGAATCGGCACAGCTTTGATTTACAACGGAAAACTGATTCCTAATGCAGAGTTAGGACATTTAGAAATAGATGGCATCGACTATGAATCTAAAGCAGCGTATTCGGCTAAAGAACGAGACGAACTTAGCTGGGAGCAATGGGCTAAACGTCTACAAAAGTATTACTCCAAGCTTGAGGCCTATCTCACACCTGATCTATTCATTGTTGGCGGTGGAGTGTCAAAGGAACACGAAATGTTCCTGCCACTACTAAAACTGAAGACCAAGATTGTGCCTGCCACCAATAGAAACAGTGCAGGAATACTAGGCGCAGCGTACTGGGCTAAAAAACACACGACTGATTAGTGGAGGGGTCGGCCGATACGCCGGGTTCTGTACCTTTCGGTGACGGCCATCTATCTAGCGACATTGTTACCAATGCCATCAAGCGGTCTACCCGAAGACTTGAACTAGCTGTTCTCAAACGCCTTCTGTATGACCTTGCTCCGAGCGAGGTTTACCTAGCCGCCTTAGTTACCTAAGACGCTGGTGGTCTCTTACACCACCGTTTCACCCTTACCACTTACGTGGCGGTCTACTCTCTGTTGCACTTTCTTGCGGTTTACACCGAGTGGGTGTTACCCACCACTCTGCTATTTGGAGCCCGGACGTTCCTCGTTAGCTTGCGCTACCGCGACCGTCTAGCCGACCCTTCCAAGTCAAGAGTAATAGAGAAGGCTAAGACTAGAAACCCTTAGAGATGATTGGTTTGATTCACTACAGATATTTCTGCAGCCTCATCTCCCCAGAAGCGGATCACACTGATAGAACAAGGAGCGATGCTGGTTCGCCAGTAAGCAGGCCAGTTAGCATCAATGGCCTTTCGAATGAAACCTCTGATCGGCATGACATGGGCTACCACAATGACTGTTTTGCCCTCGTGCTTAGCCAATATCTCTGCAATACCCTTGTTGACTCGAACATCGAACTCTTCAAGAGACTCTCCCCCACCAGGAGGTGAAATGCTCACATCTCCTCGCCAAGCATCATAAAGTTCAGGCCACTTAGCTGCCACCTCTTGGTTTGTATGCCCATCCCACTCACCAAAAGCTATCTCTGAAATGTCTTCATGAGTTTCAACTGGTATGCCCAACTTCTTAGAAATGATTGTCGCTGTCTCCAGCGCTCTTGCAATCGGTGAACTCACAACTACAGTTGGTGCGACAACCTTTGCATGAATACCTGAGAGACCAACAAGAGATAGTTCAATCGCTACCTTATTGGCATCCTCTCTTCCGACTTCAGATAACTGAGGGTCTTCCCCACCACGACCAGAGATTTTGTGTGTCTCTGTCAAATGAGTGCGGCCGTGACGAACCAAAATGATTGTGGTGAGTTTCATCGAAACGTTTCTAGGTGCCCGCACCGAACTTGGTAATTCTGGGTTGTATTCGAGATCTGCAGCTGCAGGCTTAGATGAGGAAGTGACAACGTCAATAGTTGAAGTGTCAGGTGAGCCAATGTACTTACGAACCACACTACTTTCAGCATCCATGGCTTCATTAGCCAATGCGTCTGCTCTCGTGTTTTGCTCGCGCGGAATCCATTCGAAGATTACTTTTCTTGAACCTATTGATGCCTTCATGGCAAGAGATAGGTCCTGCATGCCTTCGTTCTTTACTTTCCAACGGCCAGACATTTGCTCAACAACAAGCTTGCTATCCATTCGGACCAATATTGATGCATCCGGTGCAATCTCGTTGGCAACTTCGATAGCGGCAAGCACTGCACGATATTCAGCAACGTTGTTGGTAGCAACTCCAATAAACAAAGCAATCTCAGCCAAGATAGCGCCGCTAGCCGAATCAATTAGAACAGCACCAGAGCCAGCAGGTCCAGGATTTCCCCTAGAACCACCGTCTGCTTCAACAACTATTGAGTGATTCATCGAACAATCATTGCTAAGCACTCAGGGCAGTTGCCAATCTCATCTTCAGCAAGGGCTGAGAGTGAATCAATCGTGCTTGCAGTAAGTCCCATTCGACAAGCAGAGCATGCTCTGTTCTGCACTTGGCCTACCGCAATTGTCTTAGCGGCTAGGTTCTTATATTTCTCTAGAATCTCTGCGGGGATCTTGGAGATCAGTGTTTCTCTATCAGCAGTGAGTTTCCTGCCTCGATTCTTTAGTTCGTCCACTTGAGCTTGGATACTCTCTTGAAGAGTGTTTACTTGACTGGCAAGTTGTTCACGCAAACTAGAAATCTCTTTTAACTCAGCTTCTGCCTTTTCTAGACGATCTAATACTTCTAGCTCAACCTCTTCCAGCTCGCCCTTTCGACGAGTAAGAGATTCAATCTCAGCCTGCATTGCTTGCGCATCCTTTGGCGATGACGTGTTGTTTAGTCGTTCAACGTCTCTGGCAATACGATCTTCAACAAGATGTAGATTGTCGTCGGCTTTACGAGCTTCCATGGTTAGATTCTCGAAGTTGGTTCGCGACGTTAGAAGATCACCAGAAGTAGCGGAAAGACTCAATGACAAGTCAGAGAGCTCTTTGGAATTGATTGCCTTGGATATCTCATTCTTGATTTGCTCTATCTCCAAATCAACTTGGGATAGCTTGAGTAATGCCGATTGACCAGCAACATCTAGTTTCATTAGTTATCTTTCGGCTTGTTCATTAGGAATTCAAAAACATCGGTTCTTAGATCGCAGATCTCAAAACTCACATCCGGCACTGCTGCCTGCAACTCTGCTCTAGCAGTTTCCAGCCAAACAAACTCAGCCGCCCAATGTGAGATGTCAATCAAAGAAAAAGCCACTCCCCTAGCCTTTGCTAGTTCAAGAACCTCTTGAGCTCTGTGGTGTCTTAGATCTGAAGTTATGTAAACATCAGCACCGGAATCTAAAGCAAGTTCGAGGTAAGCATCTCCTGCTCCTGCACACAAAGCAATCTTTTGTACCTGGGTGTTGAACTCGCCAGCAACTCTGACTCCAGTTGCTGTTGGAGGCAAGATGTTATTCAGAAGTGAAGCAATATCTCCTAGTGAAACTGGTTTCGCTAAAGAGCCCAGCTGACCAATTCCCTTGGTCTCTGAGATGGGTGAAAGAACAGTTGAGCCGACTAGCCCAAGAGCCATAGCCAAAACAGCTGAGGTGCCGGTTTCAACGGAATCCGCGTTGGTGTGGGCAGAGTACAGGGCGATATCTGATCGAATCAGTTCACTAACTAATGAACCTTTCGAGCTCTCTTCTGCAACTGACGTAACTCCTCTAAGCATCAGTGGGTGGTGAGCAAAGATTAGGTCAACCCCTGCACTCTTCGCGTATTCAACAACATCTTTAGTCACATCAACTGTGAGCAGAACAGAGTTTATGGTCTTCGAGTTTGAGCCGGAAACTAAACCAACCACATCCCAATCTTCTGCAAGGTGGGTAGGCCAAAGTGATTCGAAGCTAGAAACTATTTGTTTTAATGTTTTTGCCATTACTCTGTGCCAACAAAAATGTCGTTCAATTGTTCACGTCTGGATTCCAAAGCAAGTACTTCACGTTCTTGTTTCTTGATTTGTGGAATACGTATCGCCAAAGTTAAGACCATGCCTAATACAACGGTCGCTACGAAACCAACTGAAGCTGTTCCAAGACTTGCTTCCAAACCAATCATTGGGACCAGGAAGCCCATAAAATCAAACCCAAGCAAGTTCACTGGCATGACTGCGATTGCGAAAACTAGAGTTAGAACCCAGGTAATAAGGGCAAGGATGTTGAACTTCTTGTAAAGACCATATGACCTCGATAGTGAAAGTTCATGGTAGGCCTGTCTTCTAATTGCAACATCAGCTGCGAAAATACCGATCCACCCAGCAGTCAACGCTCCCATTACAACAAACACGTTTGATAGGTACTCAACTTCTTGGGTTCTAGGCTGCTGCGCAAACAGGACAAGAACTGCAATAGTCAAGATGCAGCTGATAATCACAGCTGATCCTCTTGACTTGAATCTGAATAATGCGATCGCATCTAGCGTTGCAGTTCTAAGAGAAAGCATGCTTACGAATATGATCGCTATGGATACACCACTAACGAGAGCTCCCTGAGCCCAAGAAGGTAAAACAGTTGTGGCCTCTTGAATACTCATCAGCCCTGCAATGCTTAGTGCTCCTAGCCAGAAAACTGTCAGCACACCAATAACAACTGGAACAACAAAGTTAGCAACAAGGACGGCAAAGAAAACCTTTGCTCCACGAACCCTCATTGGAATTGCTTTTGAAATATTCGGAGCAATGGCAAAGAACAGAGTTAGATTCGCCATAATCACAAGAGAAACGCCGGATAGTCCAGCCATTGAGAGAGCATCATTGTTGCCAGCTGCAACAAAGTTCAACTCGGAACCTGCAATCGCAACGAAGCTTTCTGCAACTAGAGCAAACGCTAAAAGGCTCAGCCCAACTTGAATAATCCTGGATGCGTTTCCTCGAACCAGCACAGCAACTGCTAGAAGCACAACGAAGAGTGCTTGAACTAGCAAGCCAACTGTGAAATTAATCCCTGCAATGCTAGCTAAAACATTGCTGAACTCCGGAAGCCTTGCATCTACCCCGTTCATTAGGAATGTGAAGGCACCTAAAATGATCGCGGTGATAACCAGACGTGAAATGAAAACAACAGTCAGTGGAATTGAGTTGCCCCAAACACCGAAGACAGATCTTGAAATAATCGCAGTTGAAAGTCCACTTCTCTTACCTGCGATAGCTGCAACTGAGATTAGAGTTCCCGAAGCCAAGTAACCGGAAACTAAGACAACTGCAATTGCAGTTGCACTTAATCCCATACCGACCAATGCCCAAACTAATACAACTGGAACAACGGTTGCAGAGACACCGAGCCAAACCCAAAGTTGCGAAAGCGGACCACGGTTTCTGTGTTCGTCAGATGGAATCAAAACGTTGCTCTCAGTTGGGATCAACTGTGTATGTCTAGATTCTGTTTCTTCTAGCGCTGTGAGTTCTTCTTCAGCTGCTGCTGCTGCAAGTAACATTTCAAACTCGGTAGCTGACTCTGAGCCAACTGGTTCTAGTTCAACAACGGTTTCTTCAACTACTACTTCAATAACTTGTTCAGGTTCAACAACTGGTTCCTCAACTTCTGGCTGGGAGAACCATGAGAAGCCTGGCTGCTCAGTTTGCTCAACTGGTTCAGCTGTAACCTCAACCTCTGCAACAACTGGAACTGGAGGGGCTGGATTCATCCAAGGGAATGTCTGAGGTTGAGCAACTTCTGGTTCTGCCTCGACAACAGGCTCAACAACTACAGGCTCGACGACTTCTGGTCTGACTTCAGCCACATGATCTGGCTGGGCGGCTAGAAAGCTGTGCAGTGCTGCCTGAGCCTCAGGCGATCCATCTGCTTTCATGTTGGCTACCCAATTGGCCTCGTCACGCTCTTCTTGGGCTCTCAGGGCTTCTTGAGCCACTAGAAGCTCCATAACGGACTCAACACCTGAGTGTGAGGTCATGGCTTGGTTTACTCGCGCTTCCAGTTCTGCGTTGGATAACGAACGTCGAACTGGTGGCTGAAAGTTGCTGGAATCCATAGGCAAATCTTACCGTTGAGTCTTAACTCATGCCTCTAGGTGGAGGTAGTCGAAAAGTGGGCCCTACCGGGCTCGAACCGATGACATCCACGGTGTAAGCGTGGCGCTCTACCAACTGAGCTAAAGGCCCGACTCTTGACTGCAGCGCCATGTGGCGCTTGTAAAACTATACAACAGGCTAGGAGGTCAAAGATGCCAAAGCGCGAGTATATTCGTCCAATGATCGCGCCTGCCCTGGAGCTGTCACGAACTTAGCCACTAAAACACCGTCTTTATCGATAACAAAGGTGCCGCGGTTAGCGATTCCGTGCTCTTCTAGGAACACTCCATAATCCTGAGCAACCTGCCCATGAGGCCAGAAATCAGCCAAAACCGAGAACTTATAGCCCTCTTGCTCAGCAAATACCTTCTGAACGTACTTGCTGTCCACAGAAATGGCCAGGAGTTCAACGTCTTTGGAGGCAAAATTATCGAAATTATCGCGAATTTCGCACAGCTCGCCAGTGCAAACCCCTGAGAAAGATAGTGGGTAGAAGACTAAAACAACCGGTTTCTTGCCACGGAAAGAGGAAAGAGTTACGTTCTCTCCGAATTGGTTGGCAAGGGTGAAATCTGGGGCTAGATCGCCGATGAGCAATGACATGTGGACTCCTAAATTTGGACTTGGCTCTAATCCTATAAAGCCTTACGAACAAACCCTAAACTTATACAAGACCTAAAAAGGTCTCCCAACTATTTTTGACTGAGGCACCACAATTGCTAGCAGTTATCTAGAGCCGAAACGAGGATTCTTTGTCCATCAACAATCAGGACGTCTTTTCAAGCAACACTCCAGATCAAGATCCAGAAGAAACCCGCGAGTGGCTAGAGTCACTCGATGCTGTAGCTCGAGTCCACGGCCCTAAGCGCGCTCGTGAAATAATGCTGAACCTACTCAAGCGTTCACACGAACTTCAACTAAATGTTCCAATGGTGCAAACCACTGACTACATCAACACCATTGCCACAACCGATGAGCCAACTTTCCCTGGTGATGAAGCTATCGAAAGAACTTACCGAGCTTGGATGAGATGGAACGCAGCAGTTCTAGTGCACAGAGCACAGCGTCCAGGTGTTTCAGTTGGTGGACACATTTCAACCTACGCGTCATCCGCTTCTCTTTATGAAGTCGGCTTCAACCACTTCTTCAAAGGTCAAGACCATGTTTCAGGTGGTGACCAGATTTTCATTCAAGGACACGCAAGTCCTGGTCCGTACGCAAGAGCTTTCCTAGAAGGACGCCTCAGTGAAGATCAGCTAAACGGTTTCCGTCAAGAGAAATCTCACGCCGGCGGAGGATTATCTTCATACCCTCACCCAAGGCTTATGCCTGACTTCTGGCAATTCCCAACCGTATCTATGGGTATCGGTCCCATTAATGCGATTTATCAAGCACAAGCAAACCGCTATCTGCAGGGTCGTAACTTCAAGGACACATCAGAACAGCATGTCTGGGCATTCCTAGGCGATGGTGAAATGGATGAGGTTGAATCTAGAGGTGCTTTGCAGCTTGCCGCTAACGATGGACTAGACAATCTAACTTTCGTTGTGAACTGTAACCTGCAAAGACTTGATGGCCCTGTTCGAGGTAACGGAAAGATTGTTCAAGAACTTGAGTCATTCTTCCGCGGTGCTGGTTGGAATGTGATCAAGGTTATTTGGGGTCGTGAATGGGATTCACTGCTACAAGCAGATTCCGATGGTGCATTGGTAAATCTCATGAACACAACTCCTGATGGTGATTTCCAGACATACAAAACTATGGATGGTGGATTCATCAGAGAAAACTTCTTTGGAAGAGATCCACGCACTGCAAAACTTGTTGAATCAATGACTGATGAGCAGATCTGGGGACTAAAGCGCGGTGGCCACGATTACCGCAAGATTTATGCAGCCTACGCACAAGCTCTTGCACACAAGGGTCAACCAACAGTAATTCTCGCTAAGACCATCAAGGGTTACGGTTTGGGCAAAGCATTCGAAGGTAGAAACGCTACCCACCAAATGAAGAAACTTACTTTGGAAAACTTGAAGTCATTCAGAGATGACATGAACATTCCAATCACCGATGCTCAACTTGAAGTTGATCCTTATCAACCTCCTTACTACCGTCCAGCACCTGGCACTTTGGAAATTGATTACATGCACGAACGTCGCCGCGCTCTGGGTGGTTATCTTCCAGAAAGACGTAGCAAGTTTGTTTCTTTCGAACTTCCTGAAGATAAGGCTTACGCAGTTGCCAAGGGTGGTTCAGGTACACAGGAAATCGCAACCACAATGGCATTTGTTCGACTACTAAAGGATTTGCTAAAGACTCCAGAACTCGGTCCAAGAATTGTTCCGATTATTCCCGATGAAGCTAGAACTTTTGGTATGGATGCCTTCTTCCCTACCGCCAAAATTTATAACCCTAAAGGTCAGCACTACATCTCAGTTGACCGTGAACTGCTTCTTTCTTACAAGGAATCAGAAGCGGGCCAGATTTTGCACACCGGTATCAACGAAGCAGGTTCAATGGCTGCCTTCACCGCCATCGCAACTTCATATGCAACCCAGGGCCAACCACTGATTCCTTTCTACGTGTTCTATTCAATGTTTGGTTTCCAAAGAACAGCTGACTCAATTTGGGCAGCTACAGACCAACTATCACGAGGCTTCATGATTGGAGCTACCGCTGGTAGAACTACCCTTACTGGTGAAGGCTTACAGCACGCTGATGGTCACTCCCCGATCATCGCTGCCACCAACGCTGGAGTTATTTCCTACGATCCGTCTTATGGTTATGAGATTGGCCACATCATCAGGGCCGGTATTGAACGCATGTATGGCGGCACTCACAGCGATCCGAACGTAATCTTCTACCTCACCGTTTACAACGAACCGGTAGTTCATCCTGCAGAGCCTGAGAATGTAGATGTCGATGGAATTATCAAAGGTATCCACCGAGTAAGTGTTGGTTCAGGAGCTGGCAAGAAAGCTCAAATCCTTGCCTCTGGTGTTGCAGTTCCTTGGGCTTATGAAGCTCAGAGACTCCTTCAGGATGACTGGAACATTTCGGCTGATATTTGGTCGGTCACTTCTTGGACAGAACTTCGCCGTGATGCACTTATCTGCGATGAGAAGAAGTTCCTTTATCCAAACGAGGTTTCACCGCTGCCATACATAACCAACAAACTTGCTGGTGCTCCTGGGCCGTTCATTGGTGTGAGCGACTTTATGCACCAAGTACCAGACCAAGTACGCAAATGGATTCCTGGTGAGTATGCAACTTTAGGTGCAGATGGATTCGGTTTCTCTGACACTAGAGCAGCTGCTAGAAGAGCTTTCAAGATTGATGGTCCTTCAATCGTTGTTCGTGTGCTTGAACAACTTGCTTCTAGAGGTGATGTTGCTCCACACATTCCTCAACTTGCGATCGATAAGTATCGTCTTCTAGATGTAACTGCTGGAACTTCTGGCAACGCAGGTGGAGACGCCTAAATATGTTGGTAATTCTCGCTCCAGGTCAAGGCTCTCAAAAGCCAGGCTTTATGAATACCTGGCTCGAATTGCCACTATACAAATCAAAGGTCGAAGAATTCTCTGAAGCAATCTCTCTTGATCTAATCAAGCACGGAACACTAAGCGATGAAGAAACCATTCGTGATACTGCAATTGCTCAGCCACTTATCGTAAGCGCAAGCATCGCAAGCTCTCTACTTCTAGACACAGCTAATCTCTCTGGAGTGGCAGGTCAGTCAGTCGGTGAAGTAGCCGCTGCCGCAATCTCAGGAGTCATCTCAAACACTGACGCTATGAAACTTGTGAACATCCGAGCACAAGCCATGGCTAAAGCAGCTGCATCAAGTGAAGTAACCAGCATGGCTGCAGTTCTAGGTGGCGAACAGGAAGTGGTTCTAGCTCGCTTATCAGAGCTTGGTTTATCTGCAGCAAACTACAACGGTGCAGGTCAGATTGTTGCTGCAGGTTCAAAGGCTGGCATCGAGAACTTAGTTGCAGAAGGTCCTCAAGGAAGCAAAGTAATTCCTCTAAGCGTGGCTGGTGCTTTCCACACTTCTTACATGCTTTCTGCAGTTAGTCAGTTAGAGAGTTTTACTTCAACCCTTGAGATAGCTAACCCAGAGATTAGCCTTTGGTCAAACCAGAACGGTCAGCAGGTTTCAGAAGGTCATGACTTCATCCAACTTCTTGTCGGACAGATTGCAAACTCTGTTCGTTGGGATCTATGCATGGATGCAATGGTAAAAGCCGGTGTAACTGCAGTTATCGAAGTTTCCCCTGCAGGAACTCTTGCTGGTCTTGCTAAGCGAGGAATGCCTGGTGTGGAAATAGTTGCACTCAAAGAGCCAAAAGATTTAGAAGCAGCACAAGATTTACTAAACCGTTCAATAAAGAAGGTCTAATGACTCATCCAAAACTGAATCAATTCCAGACTGTTAAATACAGCCGCATTTACTCTCTAGGTGCGGCTAGAGGCGATCTGGTAGTCACCAACGATGACATCGCAGGTCCTATTGATTCAAGCGATGAGTGGATTCGTCAACGCACGGGAATTATCACCAGAAGAAGAGCTAGCAAAGCCCTGTCACTTATGGACATGGCTGTCGATGCTTCTAATCAAGCAGTCAAGCGGGCAGGTATCGATCCACAAGAAATCGGAGCAGTAATCTTCAGCACTATTTCTCACCCTTACCAAACCCCATCGGCAGCAGCTTTACTTGCTGAAAAGATTGGCGCTAATCCAGCCCCAGCTTTTGATATCTCAGCAGCTTGTGCTGGTTACTGTTATGGAATAGCTCAAGCCGATGCTCTAGTTAGATCTGGAGTAGCTAAATACGTTCTTGTGGTTGGTGGCGAAAAACTTAGCGACTTCATTGATCCAACAGATCGCTCAATATCATTTCTTCTAGCCGATGGTGCAGGAGCTGCAATTGTTGGTCCATCCGATGAACCAGGTATCTCCCCTACTGTCTGGGGCTCAGATGGTTCACACTGGGACTCAGTGAGCATGACAGCATCTTTGCTTGACTTCCGTGATGGAGAAGCCAGTTGGCCTACTATTCGTCAAGATGGCATGACCGTGTTCAAGTGGGCTGTTTGGGAGATGGTCAAGGTAGCCAAGCAGGCTCTAGAAGTAGCAGGTGTGAAAGCAGAAGAACTTTCAGCTCTAGTTACCCACCAGGCAAACATCAGAATCATCGATGAACTAGTGAAGCAGCTCCAGCTGCCTGAAAACGTAGTTGTGGCGAGAGACATCATCAACACTGGTAACACCTCTGCAGCTAGCGTTCCACTAGCCATGGATCAGATTCTGCAGGATGGATTAGTCAAATCTGGCGGGTTAGCCTTGCAGATTGGCTTTGGAGCTGGGCTTGCCTTCGCGGCTCAGGTAGTAGTTCTGCCCTAAACTTTATCTAGTAAATCAAACAACCAAGGAGTAACTCATGGCACTATCACAGAACGAAGTTCTAGCTGGATTGGCTGAAATCGTTAACGAAGAGACAGGCATCGACACTGATTCAGTGAAGATGGAAAAGTCTTTCACCAATGACCTAGACATCGACTCAATCTCAATGATGACCATCGTGGTTAACGCCGAGGAAAAGTTCAGCGTCAAGATCCCAGACGAAGAAGTGAAGAACCTTCTAACAGTTGGCGATGCAGTTAACTTCATCACCTCAGCACAGGGCTAATAACTCTTGAGTATCAAAATCGTTGTCACCGGGATAGGCGCTACCACGCCTCTCGGTGGCGACGCGCAATCCACATGGAAGGCTCTGCTAGCCGGTGAATCTGGCATAACCACCATGGAGCAAGACTGGATTGCAAAGTACGAAATCCCTGTGACATTCGCAGGACAGGCAAAGGTTAAAGCCTCTGAAGTGCTAACCCTTCAGGAAACCAAAAGATTAGACCCATCAAGCCAGTTTGCCTTGATTGCAGCTAGAGAAGCTTGGGCTGATGCGGGTGTTACCGAATTTGATCCAGAGCGCTTGTCAGTGGAGTTCGCCACAGGTATCGGTGGAATCTGGACTCTCCTGGATGCTTTTGACACACTCAAGGAAAAAGGCCCTCGTCGCGTTTTGCCAATGACTGTGCCGATGCTTATGCCAAACGGACCTGCTGCCGCTATTGGTATGGATATCTCAGCTCGAGGCGGGGTCAGAACTTCAGTTTCTGCTTGTGCATCTGGAACAGAAGCTATTTCTAATGCAATCACTCGACTGCGTTCGGGTGAAATAGATATCGTAGTTGCCGGAGGTTGTGAGGCAGCTATGCATCCACTTACTATCGCTGCTTTTGCTGCAATGCATGCACTGTCTCGTCGTAACGAGGAACCAGCAAGAGCAAGCCGTCCATATGACATCAACCGCGATGGTTTTGTTATGGGTGAAGGTGCTGGTGCTCTAGTTCTTGAAACAGAAGAGCACGCACTTGCTCGTGGAGCAAAGATTTACGCTGAGCTAGCCGGTGGCTATGTGACTAGCGATGCACATCACATCACTGCTCCAGATCCAGAAGGTGCTGCAGCAGCTAGGGCAGTTATTGGCGCTCTAAAGATGGCTAACGCTGAAATTACCGATGTCAATCACATTAATGCTCACGCAACCAGCACACCGGTTGGAGACATTGCTGAATACACAGCTCTAAAACGCGTATTCGGTGATCACCTAAAGAACATTCCTGTATCTGCAACCAAGTCTTCCACCGGTCACCTACTAGGTGGTGCTGGTGCTATCGAAGCTATCTTCACTGTTCTCGCTGTGCACGAAAAGACAGCACCGCCAACATTGAACCTTGATGATCCAGACCCTGCTATTGAACTTGATGTTGTTGTTTCCCCTAGAGCACTAGGTGACAACATTTTGGCAATCTCAAACTCATTTGGTTTTGGTGGCCACAACGCTGTTGTTGCGTTCCGCTCATACACAAAGTAACTAGCCAGCTCGATTGAGCAGCACCACGTTATCGCTATATCTAGCTCCCCTAAATGGCTCAATAATGTCATCCCATGATTGTCCAAGGGCTACCCTAAGTAGCCTCATGAACTCACGCTGGTTACCTGCTCCTTGAGCAATCATCTGATTTAGACGATCCTCACTTAAGAGTATGGAACCTGACTCATTGAGTTCTCCCCTATAAACACCAAGCCCTGGTACACCCATAAACAGCAAGCCGAACTTGCCTTGTCTTTGATTAATCTCAAAGTAGACAGCACCTATGGCATAGAGAGCTGAGGCAAGTTCTTCAACTTGCTCCTCACTTATCTTTAAGGCAAGTTCGCAACGTTGGCTTCCATTTACAAGTTCTTGTCTTATCCAAAGAGGGCTTAGTCCGAAGGTTTGAATTAGTTGTTCGACTTGCCCAACGAGGTTTTCAGGGCAGGAGTGAATAGCCAAGGTCGTAGCAAGCTGACCTTTACGCATAGTAAACCTCCGAATCTTGTACTAGGTGCGTCTTCCCCAACGTCCTGGAGATTCGAAGACTTCTAGATTACGACTGTGGGCCAATTAGCGCAATTCCTAATGCCCTGCTGGCTAGCATTGTTATAGACACGTAAGTAGGCCCAGAAAGGCTAATAATGGCTAAGTTGTATTTCCGCTTTGGAGCTATGAACAGCGGTAAAAGCACCGCTTTACTGCAGGTAGCCCATAACTACGAAGAACGTAGCCAGCAAGTACTTATAGCCAAGCCAGCTGTTGACACCAAAGGTGATTCAACCATCGTTTCAAGACTGGGTGTTGATCGAAGAGTAGATTTCCTGATAACACCTGATTCAAACCTTAGAGATTTATCTCACGAATATGCCAACAACGGATTGATTATCCCTGGCATAAAGAATCTCTCATGTTTGCTAATCGATGAGGCACAGTTTCTATCGCCAGCTCAAGTAGATCAAGCTTTTGAACTTGCGGTATTAGATGGTGTGCCAGTTCTCTGTTACGGAATTAGAACAGACTTCCTAACTGTTGGTTTCCCTGGCTCGATTCGTCTTATGGAAATAGCTCACTCACTAGAGGAACTAAAGACTATTTGCCGTTGCGGTAAGAAGGCCATGTTCAACGCACGTAAGTTCGATGGCGAATTTATCTTCGAAGGTGATCAGGTAGCTATTGACGGAGTTGAAGTTACCTACGAATCTCTGTGTGGTGTTTGTTACCTCAACGAACGTGGATAAATGCCAACCAGATACCACGGCGGCAAAATCTATCTAGGGCAAGGCAGATTTGTTGACAAAGTTTATGTCTCTGATGAAGGCGAAATCATCAAAGAGAGAACTTTCTATAACTCCGACCAATGGCGTGAGGTCAACCTAAACGGTGCTCTAGTTTTACCTGCCTTTAGGGATGGACATGCTCATCCCCTATTTGCTGGACGAGAAGCAAAAGGTTTAGACATCTCGGATTGTAAGAACCAGTTAGAACTCTTGAACGCACTAAAAGGTCATCTAGCGGTTAATCCTGAAACGACTTGGATTGATGGTGCTGTGTTCGATCGCTCCATGAAGGTTTCTTTCACCAGACAGTTTCTGGATAGTGCTGTGGATACAGTTCCAGTTGTTTTACACGGCGATGACCATCACACCCTCTGGGTGAACACAAAAGCTTTGGAGGCGGCAGGGACCCTTCGAGAAGGACTTCTCTCAGTTGAGACACCAGGAATAGATGTTGATGATCAGGGTTTACCAACCGGAATGCTCCGTGAGTGGCCAGCGATGAGGCTGGTTTTAGATATTGCTCCCGAAGAAACTCTCGAGTCAGATGTCGGCAACATTGCCTGGGCTGATGAAAAGCTCGCAGCTGCAGGACTAGTTGAATGCTATGACGCTTGGATTGATAGAGGTATGGCTGAAACCTATATCGCCGCTGCCGATCAACATCTACTAAAGCTCGATTACAAACTCTGTTTCAGAGCAGACCCAGATACTTTCTTTGTTGACCTTGATTACATCCAAACAATGCGGACCGAGGTCAACAAGAGACACAGGCTAGATGGAAACGCCATCAAGTTCTTTGTTGACGGTGTCTTTGGTAGCGCTACTGCCCTAGTTCAAGAACCTTATGAATCAACTGGCGAGCACGGAAATCCTGTTTGGAACGAAGAACTCCTGAGAAAAGCCATCCACACTGCTAATGCAGAGTCATTCCAGGTTCACATCCACGCCATTGGTGATGCTGGCACAGCCTTAGCTATCTCAATACTTGAAGAGATACCTAAAGGTTCCTTGAAGTACAGGCCAGTGCTCATTCACGCTGAACTTACCAACGAATCACTTCTCAGTAGATTGAAAGATCTAAACGCGGTAGCCGCCGTTCAGCCATATTGGGCTCAGCACAACGGCATGCTCGATAGTTGTCGCCACCACCTAGGTGAAGAACGTCTGTCTAGGCTCTATGCCTTCAAAGAAATGCTGGATCTGGGGGTTTGCATGGCATTCTCAAGTGATTGGCCGGTATCCAGCTTTGAACCGCTCAAAGGGCTTTCTGTGGCCGTAAACAGGCGTGAAAATGACTCCCAAGAGGTTCATAACCCATCACAAGCGATAACACTAGACCAAGCGATATCTGCCTCTACAACAGGAGTTCAAGCAATTCGAGGTACAGCCAGTGAGCGTTTCTTCGAAATAGGTTCAGACTTTGATGCAGTTGTCCTAGACAGAGACATCTTCAGCTTGCCAACCATGCAGATAGCGCAAGCCAATGTCACTGCAACCTATAAAGCCGGCAGACAGATCTTCTAAGAACTAGCCCTTTACAGCTCCACCGGTTAGACCAGAGGTGATGTATTTCTGCAGTCCTAGGAACAAAGCAACGCTAGGCAGAGCTGAGAGAACAGCACCCGCTGCGAACATTGACCAGTCCTTTGAATAAGGGTCGCTAATGAACTGCTGAAGACCTGTTGCCAATGTCAAGCTGTTTGGATCGCTTAGAAGAATCGAGGCCAAGATAAAGTCGCTTGTCACACCAATGTAGCTAAGCAACATTTGCACAGCAAGAATTGGAGCTACCAATCTCAAGATGATTGAGAAGAAGATACGGGCATGGCTGGCACCATCAATAGTTGCAGCCTCATCAATTTCTTTTGGCACAGTGTTAAAGAATCCATACATCAGGTATGTTCCAGCACCAAGGGAACCACCAAGGTAAACCATCATCAAACCGATTTGGCTATTGAGACCAAGGATTGGGAATACACGTCCAACATCAGATAGCAAGCTGTAGATAGCAACAAGACCCAAAATTGAAGGGAACATTTGCATCAAGATTAGGGAAAGCAAACCAGGTCTACGACCTTTAAAGCGCAATCTTGAGAAAGCAAACGCAGCAAGAGCGCTAAGGAAGACTGAACCAACAGAAGTAACAATTCCGATGTACACAGTGTTCAAATACCAGCGACCGAATGGACGTGATTCCTGGTCTAACAACGAGATGTAGTTAGCTGGAGAAACATCAGCAAACAATGCAGTTGTGTTGTTGATGTCGTTGTTCGGGTAGAGAGAAGTTGACAGGATGTAGAGCAGCGGGAATACAGCAAAGGAGCAAACTGCTAATCCAACTAAGTGTCTCCAGCCAGTTGAGGCGAACCATCTAAAGATGTTGAATGGTCTTCTAGTTTTAGTTGCCATAGCCATTAGACAATCTCCTCAAACTTCTTGGTCCTTCTGAAGCTAATCAACGAAATGGTAGCCACAACTATAAATATCAGGATCGAGAATGCGCTTGCCAGACCGAAGTTCTGCCCCGTTCCAGAGAACGCAATCTTATAGACGAAGGTAATCAAGATATCCGTACCTCCGACGTCATAATCCGTGAGCCCGGAATCGCTAGGCCCACCCTTGGTCAGTAGATAAATTATTGTGAAGTTGTTGAAGTTGAAAGCAAATGACGCAATCAATAGTGGCGCGATTGAGATAAGAAGAAGTGGCAACTTTATCAATCTAAAGTTCTGCCAACCTGTAGCTCCATCAATCTCAGCCGCCTCATTTAGTTCAGAAGGAATAGACTGCAACGCTCCAGTGGTGATCAAGAACATATATGGGAAACCTAACCAAAGGTTCACAAGAAGAACTGCCATGCGTGCAGGACCTTCTTCTAGAAGCCAGGGGAAGTTACCTTCAGAGCCTGGTTCTTGACCAAAGATAACTGTGTTGATGAATCCGTTCTCACGGTTTAGTAGACCAACCCAAACATATGCTGACAAGAAGCCAGGGAAAGCATAAGGGAGAATCATTACGAGTCTGTAGAACTTCTTTCCACGAAGTTTGTCGTGGTTGAAGGTAAGGGCAATGAACAGACCGAGAATGAATGTAGTCAAAACTGTTGCAATAGCGAACATGAAAGTCCAAGAGATAACCTTGATCAGCGGCTCTCTAAGTTGCACATCGGTAAAGATAGTCTCGAAGTTCTTTAGCCCAACTTCTACACGCCATCCACCATCAAGCTTGACGTTTTCTAGCACTCCGTCAACTCTGTAGAAACCATCGACGGCAGGTTTGAATACATCTCCCGCAAAGTAATTGCCATATTCGTCATCTACTAGAGCTGTAAAGGTATCGGCTGCTTCACTGAATTCAAGAGTTGACTCAGAAGGCAAAGCAATTGTGAACTCTGATGTTCGAAGACCGACGTAAGGGTTAGCTGGATCCGTGATTACACGAATAGCTAGGTATCTAGCCTTTTCTTTTTCAGAGAATGAATTCACATCCTGGGTTGTATAACCTATAGCCGTTTCTGCAGGCTTAGCACAGTTGACAGTATCTTCGGCGTACTTGTCAGCGCACTCAGTACTTAATGTGTATTGACTCTCATCTAGAACAACTGGGAGTTCGCCATCTTTACCGATAGAAACTTCCCCATCGATATTGTTGGTCATCAAGAAACCTCTTGAGCCATCTTGATCGTCTTTAACAAGTTTGATTGTGTAGTCAGGGCCATCCACAATTCGATATGCTGCATTGTTAATGGTCTGAATAGCTAAGGTTTTGTCACCGTTGTGTGCACTTCCATAATTAGTGAAAGCTGTGTAGCCGCTAAACAAAAGAACATAAAGTTGGAAAACGATTAGGAATAGAACACCAGGAGTTAGGTACTTCGCTGGCAGTCCGCCTTTACGAAGGTATATCCAGTTGACAACCAACAAAACAAAGATGCTTAGAGCGGCTTGGGCAATCAGTTCCTGTGATAGCAGCACCATAATCATGGTTACTGCAATCGCATCTACAGTACCTAGGACACCGAGCTTCCAAAGAGTTCCACTAACGCTTGGGCCTGATTCGCCCCACTCTTTTAGCTTTTTGCTGGCCATCTAAACACCTTCTTTTGTCGCGGATCGGTTCTACTTTACACAGCGGAAGGGTGGGTGCTTCCAATTAGGAGACACCCACCCGACGCTATGAACTACTTACTTGTAGTATCGATAGCTTTTTGCAGAGCCTTAACCATATTTGCCCAAGCAACATCTGGTTTAGCTTCCTTGCCCTGAATGATGCGGGTCTGAGCTTTACCCCAGATAGTCCACGCAGCAGCCATAGCAGGTGAGTTAGGCATAGGCACTGTGTTAGCAGCGTTAGCAAATCCAGCGATAACTGGGTTGTCCTTCGCTCTGTTTAGAGCAGCCTTGTTTGCAGGTGTCTTGTTGTAGTTGTCGTACAGGTTGAACTGCACGGACTCTGAAGACATCCAGCGCATTAGGTCTACAGCAGCAGGAACGTTAGTTACGTTACCTGGCTTTGAAGCCATCATGACATAACCACGGATACCTAGGAACTGCTTAGCCTTTAGTCCAGTAGGACCGGTTGGGAATGGATCGATTGCATAACCAGTTCCAACTTTCAATCCAGTCTTACAACCACCGGCACCAGCTTCGATTGCGTTGATGTTCCAAGCTCCAGTTACCCAGTATTTGATTCCTCCGGTTACAACAGGCTTTCCCTTAACAGTTGTTTTCTTAGTTGGGTTCAGGAAGTCACACAGAATTTTGGCGTTTGATGGAGGACCAAAGAACTTGGTTCCCTTTAGCTTTAGCCACTTAGCGAAGTTCGCTCCCTTAGTTGAACCCATGCCAACCTTGTTAGTCCAGTCGCCATTGCTGTCAGAAGTGAAGACAGGAGCATCAAACATGGTTTGGAACGGATACATGTGATATGGATCAGAGTTAGTTGCGTCATAGTTGATACCTAGTTCACCATCCTTGATGTCATTTACAGACTTCACAGCTTTAGGGGCCTTCTTGACGTTACGAAGCATCGCGATGTTTTCAGTCCAACCAGGTGTGCCGTAGTACTTACCGTTGTACTTCATAGCTTGTAGGGCTCCTGGAACGAAGTCGTCCTTGAAGTTAGCAGGTAGGTACTGGTCAATAGGAGTTAGAACGTTAGCCGCAGCTAAGTTACCAATCCAGTCGTGAGCAGCTCCAGCCAAAATGTCTGGACCAGTTCCACCAGGAACTGCTGTCTTTAGGATTTCACGGACTGTACCGAAATCCTTTTCCACTAACTTGGCAGTGTATTCAGCGTTGGCTGTATCCCAAGCGCCAACACGTGCCTTGATCGTGTCTAGTGTTCCCTTGTCAGCCCAAATAACTAACTCTGATGCTGCGGATACCGGAGTAGCAATAGATAGTCCTGCACCAAGAACTGTAAGTGCTGTGAACATTCCAACTACTTTTCTAGTTGTTGTCTTCATTTCCCTTTTCCTTCATTTTGTTGTTGCACCTTTGCTCTCCCAGTTGAGAGAGCATCAGAAATTTACTTCCAGAGTACCAATGTGCTATTTGCTGCCACAGTAGCAACTTTTGCTTTCTTTAAGGTAGACAAAGTTGTAACGCCAGCCTTGTCCCCTGAAACCACAACTTGCCAGTTGCCAGTAGCAGGCAAGTTAACTTTCTTGGCAGAACCGTATGGGTTTGAGATCACAACGATCGTTGACCACTTATCTTTGACTGCTTTGCCGTTGATCGAGTAAGCCAATACGTCGTCAGGAGCAGTTAAGAACTTTAGGTTCGCAGAAATTGCACTAGGTGTGTTCATTCTGAAAGCAGGGTGTGACTTACGAAGCGCAATGAGGCCCTTGTAGTACTCAACAGTTACCTTCTGCTTTGCTCGTTCAGCCCACTTCAAGCTATTAACAGCATCAGAAGATCTGTAGCTGTTGTGATCGCCATCCTTGCTGCGCAGGAACTCTTGACCTGCTTGAATGAACGCAGTTCCCTGAGCCAAGAAAATCAATGATGCGATTTGGCGAGACTGTTTTGCAACAGCTGACTGGGATTGTCCATTGTTAACAGCCCAAAGCTTGTCATACAAAGTCATGTTGTCGTGAGCTTCTGCGTAGTTAACAGATTGTCCAGAGTTTAAAGTCAACCAAGGAACAGTGATCTTGTCAGCACTGGTATTTCCAATGATTCCAGCCTTCACCGCGTTGATTGCGCCAGGGTTTCCGTTGACGTAACCGCCATCAGAAGTGCCATCAGGGCTACCCTTTACACCATTTCTAATGCCATCGTTGAATGCGCCAACGCCTGGCATGTTTAGTAACTGGCTTTGGTTCCCTTGAGGAAGTCCACTGTCGCCACCCATACTCCATGCCTCACCAATAATGGTTGCCGCTGGTTCAATTGCACGGATTGCATTGGCAGAATCGTTTACAGTCTGGACATCCCAAAGACCCATCTGGTCAATTCTGTAACCATCAAGCTTGTACTCTTTGGTCCAGTACTTGAATGAGTCAACAATGAACTTACGAGCCATTGGACGCTCAGTTGCAGTGTCGTTACCACAACCAGATCTGTTAGTTAGGTTGCCGTTGGCATCTTTTCTAAACCAGTAACCAGGAACAATGATGCTCTGACTAAATTCTGTCGCGCTTGCAACGTGGCCATAAACAACGTCCATAGTTACACGCATACCATTGGTGTGGAAGGCCTGAATCGCTGTCTTCAATTCCTTGATGCGTGCAACTGGGTTAGTCGGATCACTCGAGTACTGACCCTCTGGAACGTTGAAGTGCTCCGGGTCGTAACCCCAGTTGAATATTGGGCTGGCTTCATTACCTCCAGATGC
>CANLDE010000003.1 GCA_947489235.1 Micrococcales bacterium | reverse complement strand
TTCTTGACGAGCATGGGGAACGCGATTTCATTTGGCCAAGTATTGAACTCTTTGGCCCAGGACCGAAGTCCGAGGTTCAACAAAAAGATCTAAGCCTTTACTTTCTAACAGGACAAGAACCTGCTTTGCAGTGGCAATTCCTAATCACCGAGCTGATCGAGATTATTGAGGATAGGGATATTCAGTCAGTGATTATGTTGGGCTCTCTCGCTGCTGAAACTCCCCATTCAAGACAAATCAAGATTTATAAGAACAGCCAAACTGCTTCAGTTAGAAATGCACTGGGAATTGAAAGAAGCAACTATGACGGTCGAGCAGGATTTATCTCTGTCCTTGGTCACGCCATAGAAAAAGCAGGAATTCCTACTATCTCTATATGGGCTCAGGTCCCCCACTATGTGGCATCGATGCCTTCGCCTAAAGCAGCTCTAGCTCTTGTCAATGATTTAGAAATCATGCTTGGTTTCACAGTGGATCACAAAGAGATACTTGAATCTGCTTTTGAATGGGAAAGATCGGTCGACACTTTTGCCGAAGGTGACGAGGATCTACTCAATTACATTGCTGGCTTAGAGCGTAGTCGTGACGAAGCCGAGGCTGAAGAAATGACCACAGATCAATTGGCTTTAGAGTTTGAAAAGTTCTTGAGACAAAACGAAGGTGAAGCTGGTCCGCCACAGAGCTAAGCAGTAATCCAACCATTACTAAGCATCACTAGCAAGGCGATACCGACTACCAAGCGCCATATCACAAAAGGCATAAATGAACCTTTGTTCAAATACTTTAGTAATCCAGCGATAACCACGTATCCGACAATAAACGATGTAACTGTGGCGATGATTGTTCCAGTTAGAGTATCGGAATCTAGATACTGATAACTGTCTTTGAACTCAATAAGTCCACTGGCTAATACTGCAGGTATGCCAATCAAAAAGCTAAATCTTGCCGCAGCTGCTCTGGTGAACCCAGCGAAAAGACCAAAGCTGATGCTAGCTCCTGATCTTGATATGCCAGGAATAACAGCGAGCGCTTGGCTGAGCCCAAAACCTAGAGCTGTATTGAAGTTCATTTCCTTCACAAGCTTCTCTTTGCGACCGTATTTGTCAGCTAAGTACAAAATCATGGCAAACAAGATCATGGTGAATGCAACAACCCAAAGTGTTCGTACTGTTTCTTGAATGAAGGTTCTTAACATGAATCCGATTACACCTACTGGGATTGAGGCAAGAATAACTAGCCATGCCATCTTGTAATCGGCATTATCGCGAGCCTTTGAGTTGAATAATCCCTTGAACCAGGTACCTAAAAGTCTTGAGATATCTTTAGCAAAGTAAATCAACACTGCGGCTTCGGTGCCTAGTTGGATTGTTGCTATAAATGCAGTAGTTGCTGAGTTCTTGTCAGAGAGACCTTTGACTTGCATCAACTCAGAAAAGATCTGAACGTGGGCACTAGATGAAACTGGTAGGAATTCTGTAAGACCTTGGATAAGCCCAAGAATTATTGCTTCAAATAAACTCATGACCAGTCGTCGTCATCTTCTGCTAACTCCATAGGAAGAATCTCGCCGAACTGATCTGAAACAGCTTCTTCGTAATCTAAAAATGCGGTCTTTAAATGCTCATATGTTGCTACCACGGCCGGGTCATCGCTACCTCGACCGGAAGACATCGCTTCATAATGTCTTTCTAAAGCAGCCACCAAACTGTTTAGAGTGTTGCGTGCGTCTTGAGCCATAAGTCAAAACTACTCCTGGTTTAGATAAATGTGAGTAAATACCAGCCAAAGAGTTTTCAGGTATTCGTAGTAACATTTAGAACTGGTGCTTAGAGATAGGCAGCAAACCTTAGGTCCGGGTGGCGAAATGGTAGACGCGCTAGCTTGAGGTGCTAGTCCTCGCAAGGGGGTAGGGGTTCAAGTCCCCTTTCGGACACGTAGTTTGAGACAGCTACTACAGAGCCTCGGTGAATACATCGGGGCTCTGTTCAATTCTTAAACGAATCTCCAAAGTTACTGAATGTTTATTCCCTAAACCACTTCATGCGAGATAATGGAGATAACAAGTGAAATCTGGATGGTGATCATGCGCATTGTTAGAGCTCTGACTGTAATCGGCCTTCTGCTAGGTCTAACTTCTAGCGGCGTGGCACAGGCCACAACTCCCCCTGGCCGCTACGTCTCTCTGCTGATCCAAGACACAGGTGGCTTCACCCTCCAAGAGTACGCTTTCTCAAGAACCCCAACAGTTTTGTATAGCGATGGCCTTTTGATTGTTCCGGTTAAAGTACACACTACGCAGTATCCAGGTCATTTTGTAAATTCATTGTTACAAAAACGAGAGCCAGCTGCAGTTCCGAGAATCTTGGATGCAGCA
The DNA here is from genome assembly GCA_947489235.1 of Micrococcales bacterium. Taxonomy (GTDB): domain Bacteria; phylum Actinomycetota; class Actinomycetes; order Actinomycetales; family Microbacteriaceae; genus Rhodoluna. The sequence continues at coordinate 51,183 of CANLDE010000003.1, read as the reverse complement.
AGAAAAGTGAATCTGATGGATCCTAAATTCGATTGGGGTATGCCTTGGATAGTTGATGTTAGCGACACAACATTTGTTACCCAGATATCCGCAAAAGCACCTCAAACCAGGTTTTCGATCTATGCGCTTGGTTACGACCAAGATGTGCAGCCTAAGTCAAAACTTGATGCACGCAAGGCAGCATCAAAGTTTAGAGATAAAGTCGAATCATTCAGCTCTGAGTTGATGTGGACAAAATCCAGACCTACTGTTTGGAAGCCAACAAAGTGGCTATACATGGCATCCGAAGCTGCCCCAGATCCATCATTTACAAAGATTCACAAGTGGATCGGTTCAAAGCCGCTGCAATGGAATCAATATTGTAAGGAAATGACGGCTGCTGAGAACATAAAATTCAATTCACTGCTTCCTAAGTTGAATTCTGCATCAAGATTCAGCTCAAACGGTAAGACATGGAGACTTACCGTGCGACCGGTATATCCGCACGAAACAGGTTGTCAGTCACTAATCAGATAGTTCAAGTTGTAAACTGCTCCATAATGTCCAATGTTGAAAATCCAAATATTTCAGAGGCCGCCCACTATTCCCTCGAGGTGGCCCGTGAGCGCATTGCTGGCAAAAAACTCTTTGTTCTAACCGGAGCTGGCCTCAGCACAGATTCTGGAATACCTGACTATCGAGGTCAAGGACGAGTAGCTAGACACCCGATGACTTATGACACCTTCATGGGCTCATTTGAAGCGCAGCAAAGATACTGGGCAAGAAGTTTTGTCGGCTGGTCACGAATAGCCTCGGCTTCCCCAAACCCTGGACACTTGGCTTTATCTAAGGCAGAAGAACAAGGAAAAATCTCCACGCTTGTGACACAAAACGTAGATGGCTTACATCAAGCAGCCGGCAGTAAAGCTGTGATTGATTTGCACGGCAGGCTCGATCAAGTTATCTGCATGGGCTGTCGGAATTCCATCTCAAGAATTGAAATGGATGATTTGCTACAAAAGCTAAACCCAGCATTAGTAAAAGATGAACAAGTTGAATTCACCCCAGATGGCGATGCAGATGTTGAAGGAACAGAGAATTTCATAGTGCCTAGCTGTGCTAAGTGCAACGGAGTTTATAAACCAGATGTTGTTTTCTTTGGCGAGTCCGTGCCTGTCCAACGCGTTGAGCAAGCTTTAGCAAAACTTGCAGAATCTGATGTACTCCTGGTAGCAGGAACATCACTGACTGTGAACTCCGGATACCGTTTTGCTAAACAAGCAGTAAAGTCCCAAAAGTCCATCGTCATTGTCAACATAGGACCTACCAGAGCCGATGCTCTAGCAAACGTAAAAATCGAAGCCAGCACTTCGCTGGCTCTAGAAAGGCTCTTAGTTGACTGAAACTACTCTTGGCTTGCTTCGTCATGGCCAAACTGACTGGAACATAGATCTAAGGCTGCAGGGTTCAACGGATATTCCTCTAAATGAAACCGGCAAAGCTCAGGCACTAACAGCAGCGGCGCATCTACACCCAGAGAATTGGGATGTGATTATCTCTTCTCCCCTTTCAAGAGCTAGAGACACTGCAGGTATCGTTGCGCAAGCACTCGGAATGCAAGTTGTCATTGTTCCTGAACTAATTGAACGTTCCTTTGGCACAGCAGAAGGAATGGACCATGCTTCTTGGCGCAAGCTTTATGAGAGCCATGTTCCAATCGAAGGGCTTGAATCTTTAGAAGATCTAAAGGCTAGAACTTTGCTCCTACTTGACCTGATAGCCAATGAATACTCAGGACAGAGAGTTTTGGCAGTCTCTCATGGAGCTTTCATTAGAAAAGTTCTAAACATCGTCAGCGAAGGTGAACTCCCTCGCGAAGGCGAACGTCTCAGCAATGCTTCGTTGAACAGATTCATGCATGCTGATGGAATTTGGACGATAAGTGATTACCGCCCAGAATCGCTAGGAATCTAATTCAGCAAATTGTGCAAGCAGAGCTTCAGCTGATTTGTTCCAATCGAACTGGTTGGCCTGAGTGATTGATTTCTTTGAAGCTGCAAGCCAGCTAGCCTGATCTTCTAAACTCTTCACAGCCTTAGCAAACTCTTCTGGAGAGTCAGGATTGAAGTAAGTTCCTGCACTTGCCGCCACCTCAGAGAAAATGTCCAAGTTTGAGACAACCACTGGAGTGCCTAGCTGCATAGCCTCAACTAGTGGGATTCCGAAACCTTCATCTTTGCTTGCTGACACTAGTGCGAAAGACGATGAAAGAAGGTCTTTGTATTCCTGGTCCGAAACGCCTTCATGCAGCACCAATTCAACTCCAAGGCTTTGAGCTAGTGACTGTAGTTGCGCCTTTCTCGACGAAGAAATCCTGCTTAGAAAGTGCAATCTGTAGCCAGGTAGCAGTCCTGCGCCTTTAACTAAGGTTTCGACGTTCTTGTAGGGCATGAAAGATCCTATGTAAATCAAATCCTTGGATGCAGGGAAAGTTCTTGGTTCAACAACCGTGTGCTTATCCGGAGCGTTGTATACAACTGCAACTGGCCTAGTGGTTAGACGATGTTCTTTGATTAACTGCATTGTCGTTTTCGAGACGGTAGCAATTGCATCAGCTCTGTTTAACAGCCAGCGTTGTGGTTGGTAACTCAGGTGATATAAGCGCCACAATCCCCTGATAAGCAGGTTTAGATCCTGAGGAGGTTTGCGATGCCGATAGTAGATCAAATCGTGCAAGGTCAGTATGAGTTTGTACTTGCGGCCAAAGCTACCCATGACCTGCATTGGTGAGAATACGTGAGTTGCTCCAAGCCGGTTTAGTTTCTTAGCCACGAAAAACTCTGTGATTGATTGAGGGTTGTTTAGCACAACATACTCAACATCTTTGGGAAGAGAATCTAGTTGTCGAAGGTCATGGATTATTGCCACTACCTCGACCTTGTCTGCTAGCGCTTTGAATAGCTCTGCACTGAATCTACTGATTCCATCGGGGCGGTCAATCCTGATGAACCTGGCATCAAAGTGCAGAGTTTTCATTGTTAGCGCAACTTCGCTAAGAAGCCATTCATAACATCTACCGCCTCTTGAGCTGCTTCATAGTGAACCAAATGTCCGCAACCTTTTATTTCATAAACTTCTGCATTTGCCATTGATTGAGCTAGTTCAACAACAGTGTAGACAGGAGTGATTTCATCTTGGTCGGCAGCAATCATAAGTACTGGTTTAGTTATTTTCTTCACATACGGTGTGACCACATTTTTGATAGAGGCAACATAACTTTCCCAGTTGACTTGGGAGTTAGCGAAACTATTGAAGTGTTTGCGATGGACCTGTTTAATCCACTTTCTAAGTTCTTTACTCTTTGACTTCGTCGTGAAAGCTGACATCGAATCGACTAGCAGGTAAGTCTTTGCCATTCGCATTCCGATGCTCTCTGGCACTACGTGAGCGACCCAGTAGTAGAACTTAACGAACTTGAGCAAGAACTTTGAGATTCCTCCAACTTTTCCCCCACCAACAGGGTTTACCAGAATCAAACTTTCAAATAGATCATGCTCAGATTCGCATGAGCTAACTATTAGTGTCCCAAAGGAGTGTCCAACACCTATAGGTTGCACGAGTTTGATTGCCTTCAAGAATTCGAATAGCCATTGGGCATATGCGTCTAGGTTATGCAAACTCTTTAGCGGCTCTGACTTTCCAAAACCAGGTAAGTCGGGAACATAGACGTTATATTCGGTGAATCCCCCAGCAAAAGCTTCCAAGCCATGGTGATCGCCTCGGTAACCGTGAACAAGGACTAGGTTCTTGGCTTTGTCTGGCGAAACCGTAGTTGCTGGGTATAGCCAATAGCTTGTGAGCGCTGAGCCTACGGATACACTCTTAGCCACTGCTCTAGTTTGAGCATCAGCCATTAGTTGCGCGGACGTTTTCATTCTGTGTTTTCCATACCTAAATCTCTCTACCAATTCTACCTAGCCCTTTAGAAGAGATAGAACTGCTCGCCTAGCGGTCAATGTCTGAGTTGCCAAGTAGTCTTTTGCTGTGAATGACTCAACGAACAAACTGCAACTTCCTGACTGGCTTGGTACTATCGCTGTATTTGATACAGAGACAACTGGCTTGAATCTTGTCCAAGATCGAATCGTTACCGCCGCCCTGCACAGAATGAACTCAAACGGCGAGATTCTGCCAGGCGGCTATGACTGGGTTATGAATCCAGGCATCCCGATTCCTGAGATAGCAAGCAAGGTTCACGGCTTTTACGACAAACACGTTCAATCTGCGATGCCAGCATCTGTCGGTGTGCCAGAGATAGTAAATGCGATTGCTGCCTGCTTTGCAGAAGGTATTCCTGTGTTGGCCTATAACGCAGCATACGATTTTACGATTCTTCACTACGAGGCTCTTCGCAATAATGTTGCTCCGCTGACCTTTGGCACAGTTATCGATCCGCTTGTTATTGATAAAACAATCGATAAGTACCGCAAGGGTAAGAGAAACCTAGTCTCAGCGGCAGAGCGATACCAAGTCGAACTTCTCGCAGCTCACACAGCAAAAGATGACGCAGTAGCTGCAGGTCACGTTGGCTTGGCAATGCTGAGGTATTTTTCTGCGCAAGAGAAACCTGTTGTGCCTTTTCCAGATTCAGCTCAAAGCCTTCACGATCAACAGGCTAAATGGGCGGATGAAATTGAAGCTAGTTATGCCAAGTGGCGTCAAACTGATGTGCCTGACTACAAACCGGTGTTTGGCTGGCCAGTCAAGAACCTTAGTTAAAGCAAAAATGGACCTCGATGAGGTCCATTTTCATTTGGAATCAGATTAGTTCTGAGTACCGAAGTTCTTGTATCTAGCGTTGAAGCGCTCAACACGACCTGCTGAGTCCATGATTCTCTGCTTACCTGTGTAGAACGGGTGAGACTCTGAAGAGATTTCAACGTCGAATACTGGGTAAGAGTTGCCATCTTCCCATTCAATTGTCTTGTTGCTGGTGACAGTTGAGCGAGTAAGGAACGCAACACCTGATGCTAGGTCACGGAATACGACGGTCTCGTACTTTGGGTGGATATCAGCCTTCATAAGAAAACTCTTTCAATTCAAAAGGGATGTAGTGCACTTTGGCACTTGGATAAGACTACACCAAATACTAGGAGTTTTGCCAGTAGCTACTTTGCCCGAACAGCGAATCTGCCGCCCTGAAAGGCAACTTCAAGGGGTAATCCATAGGCTTCACTTAGTTTTTCGGTGGTCAAAGCGTGATTTATTGGACCGCTTGCGATTATTCTCCCCTGGTTTAGAACCAAGGCGTGGGTAAAGCCTGCTGGGATCTCTTCAAGGTGGTGGGTGACCATGATGATGGCTGGAGCAGCTGGGTGGGAAGCATATCCGCTGAGAATCTTGATGGTGGACTCACGTGCACCGATGTCGAGGCTAGCTACCGGTTCATCGAGAAGCAAAAGCTCTGGATCTGGCATCACAGCTCGTGCAATCTGAACTCTTTTGCGTTCACCATCACTTAGTGTTCCAAAAGGTCGGTCAGAATACTCACTGAGGTGCCATTCGGTTAGCACTCTCCTAGCTCTTCGTTCGTCGACATCTTCATACATTTCTTTAAATCTGCCTGTGACCGCATAAGAAGCAGTCATCACAGCATCTAGAACCGTTTCTGAGTTAGGTATCCGACTGGCAATTGCGGTGGAAGCAAAGCCCACTCGGGTGCGAAGTTCAAATACATTGATCTCCCCTAAGGCCTCACCTAGCACTCTTGCTGTTCCTGTGCTTGGCTGTAACTGAGCGGCAGCAATCTTGAGCAATGTAGTCTTGCCAGCTCCGTTAGGGCCGACAATTACCCAGCGTTCATTGTCTTGAACTGTCCAGTTGATTCCATCCAGGATTGTCTTACCTGAGCGTTGAACACTGACGTTGTTGAGAGCTAGGACTTCATTCATATGATTTCAGCCTAGGCTATGCATAATTTATGACATCAAAAGACACACACAGTGCTCCTGAGGGCTAGGTTGGAGATTTTAGGCATTAAGGTTTGTTTATGAGTCTGAGTCCACGAGTGCTAGTTATCTTCGATGTCGACTCCACTTTAATCGAGCAGGAAGTCATCGAACTTCTAGCAGACTGTGCTGGTAAAAGATCTGAAGTTGAGGCAGTCACTGAGAGAGCTATGAGCGGAGAGCTTGACTTCACCGCCAGTTTGAAAGCTCGTGTTCGTCACCTTGAAGGCTTACCTGAGCGAGTTATCGAAGAGACCCTTGCCAAGTGTTCTATCACTAAAGGAGCAAAGCAACTAATTGCTGCCATTCATTTGGCCGGTGGAAAAGTTGGTGCTGTTTCAGGAGGCTTCTCACAACTACTTGAGCCTTTGGCTAAAGAACTAGAACTAGATTTTCACCGAGCAAACACTTTAGAGGTTGTTGATGGTTTATTGACTGGAGATGTTACTGGTCCAATTATTGATAAACCGGCTAAGGCCACAGCTCTGATCGAATGGGCTCAATCACTTGATCTCGATTTGAAATACACCGTTGCTATTGGCGATGGTGCAAATGATTTAGACATGATGGCTGCAGCAGGTTTAGGTATCGGCTTTAATGCCAAGCCTAGGGTTCGCAAAGCTGCAGATATTATTTTGGATTCAGCTGACCTTAGTGAAGCTATAGGCCTATTGGGTCTTTAGTGACCGGTTGAATGCAAACCACCGTCAACGTGAATGATTTCACCTGTAGTCATCGGGAACCAGTCACTTAGTAGCGCAACGATTCCTCTTGCCGCAGGCTCAGTGTCCGCTAGCTCCCAACGAAGTGGAGCGCGATCTACCCAAATGTCTTCCATGCTGGAAAAACCAGGGATGCTCTTACCAGCAGGAGTCCTAAGCGGACCAGCTGAAATTAAGTTGACACGAATGTTGTCTTTACCCAAGTAACGAGCAAGATATCTTGAAGTTGATTCGAATGCAGCTTTAGCAACACCCATCCAGTCATACACAGGCCATGAAACAGAAGCATCGAAGGTTAGTCCAGCAACCGATGAACCTTCTCTCAAGATTGGCTTAGCGGCCATGGTGATTGACTTTAGTGAGTAAGCAGATACCTGAACAGCTGTTGCAACATCTGGCCATTCGGTTTCAAGGAAGTTGCCGCCAAGAGCCGTGCCAGGAGCGAATGCGATTGCATGCACAATGCCATCTAGGTGAGGCAGGTGCTCAAGAACTCTACTTGGCAGTGCGGCAAGGTCTTCGTCGTTTGTAGCATCAAGTTCGATTACAGGGCATGGGGTTGGTAAGCGAAGGGCAATCTTTTCGGTGATTGCCATCATTCGGCCGTAAGAAGAAAGCACAATTTCTGCACCTTGCTCTTGAGCCAAGCGGGCAACGGTGAAAGCGATTGAGGCCTCAGTTAGAACGCCTGTGATAAGAAGTTTCTTGCCCTCTAAAATTCCCATGATTCAATATCTTTCTGATCGGTTTGAGTTGCCTGTTTTATTCTGCCAGCAAGTTGCTGACTTTAGCTTTAGTGACCCATTCCAAGTCCACCGTCAACTGGAATAACAGCGCCTGAAATGTATGCTGCATCCTCACTTGAGAGCCAGAGCACTACTTTGGCAACTTCCTCTGGTGAGGCAAAACGCCCGGCTGGGATCTTGGCCTTGTATTGGTTCTGCACTTCTTCACTTAGTTCTGCTGTCATGTCGGTATCAATAAAGCCTGGTGCTACGACGTTTGCAGTTATTCCTCGGCCACCTAGTTCACGGGTTAGAGATCTGGCCATGCCTACAAGTCCACTCTTTGCTGCCGAGTAATTGACTTGACCAGCACTTCCAAGCAGGCCCACTACTGAACCGATTAAAATAACACGGCCGAACTTGGCTTTCATCATGCCTTTGGTGGCGCGTTTTAGAACTCTAAAGGAACCAGTGAGGTTTGTGTTTAGAACATCTTCGAAGTCCTCATCGGACATTCGCATCAACAATGTATCGCGGGTAATGCCAGCATTGGCCACAAGGATTTCAACTGGTCCAAGCTTCTCTTCTATTTCAGCGAAAGCTGCATCCAGAGACTCTGCATTTGTGACGTCTGCTTGAACACTTAGTGATCCAGCAGGGCCTTCACCACTTCTGACCGTTACTGCGACTCTGTGACCTGCACGAATGAACTCTTCAGCTATAGCTTTTCCGATGCCGCGATTTCCGCCGGTAACGAGAACTGTTCTTGAAGTTGACATCTTTGTTTCGCCTTCTCAAATAACTAGGTGATAATTGGCATGTGAGCAAATCAAGTCTATATCCGGGCTTGTCTAAAGGGCTTCTGGTAAGGAACCTAAAAATTGGCTAAAACTCAGTCGGTAACCTCGTTAGAGATATCCCCTGAACTAGAACGTCGCAATCGTTTCTACAAATACACTCTGGCCATGATTGTGCGGGTTATCTGCATTGTTCTGGCAGTTAGCGTTCCGCTGGGCTGGTTAACCCTTCTGTTCGCTATCGGAGCGATATTCCTTCCATACTTCGCAGTTGTAATCGCTAACGCTCAAGGATCTTCTGCCTCAAAATCGTTGGCTAAATCAGCTGAGGCACCAACAATTAGCATCTCTGCCGATGCATTCAAAGAAGCAAAGAGTGCTAATGACGGCGAACAATAGACCTCTAAGAACCTGGCTAAGTTGGCTCTTTCTCGTAGTCATCTTCACAACAGCATGCGTTTTTCTATCCAAATGGCAATTCGACAGACAAGCAGAAGTTGTTCAAACCAACTCTAGGATTGCCGCTAGTTACGACGCTGAACCTATTGCCCTCGAAGAGATTCTTAGAGTTGATCAGGCATGGTCTTCTTCTTTGGAATTCAGACCGGTATTGGTCTCTGGTCAATATATGCCTGAGCTGAACTATCTTGTTCGAAACCGACCTTTCAATGCTTATCCTGGCTTTTTACAGCTAGTTGCCTTCAAAACAGATGGTGGCTCAACCATTTGGGTTGAACGAGGCTGGTTACCAACTGGAAGCAAATCAGACTCCCCCGACGATATTCCTTTGGTTGATAACGACCACCGACAGCTCACCCTGCGACTTCGTCCAGCCGAACCCACCCTCGATAGAACAGCACCTGCAGGCCAACTCTCAAGCATCGATTTGAATAGCGCTAGTTTGCTATTGAGTGACATGAATGTTTACACGCAAAGCTACGGACGTCTGGTAACTGAATACCCAGAACTACCTACTGGTCAAAAGCTAGCTAAACCTGAACTTAGTGAAGGTAACCACCTGAGTTATGCAATGCAGTGGATACTGTTTGGGCTCATGGCAATTGGGGCAGTGTTCTGGACTATTTCTCAAGAGCGTCGTAGAAAACAGGGACTACCGCCAAGAAAACTGAAGATCCTCAATAGAGACAAAGACGCTGAAGTCGAAGACAAAATTCTTGAATAAGAAAATGGCCGCCTAGTTTCCTAGACGGCCGTCTTCTTTTATTGTTCTACTTCTTTAGCGCTTTCAGAGCTACTACACCAAAACCAACCTTGTTGATGACATCTGCAAACACATAGATGATTGCAGCTAGACAAACAGCTAGTTCAATGTTCTTGACATCAGATACTGATAACTCCAGGAATTCTTGGATGGCTGTTCCGATTGGATAGATAGCCCAACCGAAGATAACGAACTTCTTCATATTCTCGATGGCTTTCTTCATCGCAGCTGTTCCCTTGGTAGGTTTCAGCATCCAAATTGTGTAAGCGATGTAGATCCAAGCAAGTGAAGAAATAGTGAAGTTCATGTAGTTACCAGGAGTTCCTGGAACACCGATTTCACCAAAGTAACCGGTGATAATCATGACGAGGTCAGCCAACACTAAACGGTATGTGATTCCCTTTGGAGCTCCAGCAAGAGATGCAATAATGCCAAACTCAAGAAGCAAAAGTGGAGTGGTTAATACCCAGTCCAGGTATCTAACCGGCATCGTAGATTCGATTGCAGCGATATCAGTAACACCAGGGAAAGCAACAATGTCTTTCATCTGCCAGTACAGAATGGCAGCAATGAAGGTAACCAGAGCAGCATAAGTTGCTGTTGCTTTGTGCTCAGGCTTTAGTTCAGTTCGTTCCAAAAGAAAATACAGAGTTCCAGCTGCCATGGCAACAAAACCCAGCATGAACAGTGCTTGTGTAATGGTAATTAGGTCCATGATTGATCCTTTCTAGATCTGTCTAAACCACACTATTAGAGCACTGGGGCAAAACGGCTTAGGACAAAACAATCAAATCGCGGTAGCCATCATTCCAAAGGTCTTCCTGGCCATCAGGCATAACTAGCACTCGCTCAGGGTTTAGGGCATCAACAGCACCAACGTCGTGGGAAACCAACACCACAGCTCCTGAGAAGGAGGCTAGAGCCTTCAGAATCTCCTCGCGGCTAGCTGGGTCTAAGTTGTTGGTCGGCTCATCAAGGAGCAGAACGTTAGCCCTTGAGACCACCAGAGCAGCTAGTGCCAATCTGGTCTTCTCCCCACCGCTTAGCACTCTGGCTGGCTTGTCAACGTCATCTCCAGAGAACAAGAATGAACCCAACACCTTCCGGGCATCGGTGTCATTGAGTTCTGGAGCTTGGGCCTGCATGTTTTGCAAAACCGTTTTATTGATGTCTAGAGTTTCGTGCTCTTGGGCGTAGTACCCAATTTTTAGACCATGACCGGCATCAATCTTTCCAGTATCAGGCTGCTCAACATCGCCGAGGATTCTAAGCAGTGTAGTTTTTCCCGCACCGTTGAGACCAATGATGACTACCCTTGATCCTCTATCAATTGCTAAGTCAACTGCTGTGAAGATTTCAAGTGAGCCGTAGCTCTTACTGAGGTTGTGACCGAACAGTGGTGTCTTGCCACAAGCCTGAGGCTCAGGGAATCTAATGTTGGCAACTCGATCTTTTTCACGCACATCATCAAGTGAACTAAGAAGTTTCTCTGCACGTTTATTCATTTGGTGGGCAGCTGATGCCTTAGACGCTTTAGCTCCGAACTTGGCTGCTTGCAACTGAAGAACAGATGCTTTCTTTTCAGCTATCGCTCGATCTCTTTTTCTGCGCTCTTCATCAGCTTCACGCTGCTTTAGATATGCACGCCAACCCATGTTGTAGATATCGATAACTCCACGGTTAGCATCGAGATAGAAAACACGATTCACTGTTTCCTCGACGATGTCGATGTCGTGACTGATCACTATCAAACCGCCCTGATAGTTCTTTAGAAACTCTCTAAGCCAAATGATGCTATCCGCATCTAAGTGGTTTGTTGGCTCATCCAGAATCATTGTGGTTGCATCAGAGAAGAGAATTCTTGCTAGCTCGATTCGTCTTCGCTGACCACCAGATAGTGTGCCGATTGGTTGGCTTAGGACATTTGGCTTTAGTCCAAGGTTGCTAGCAATAGCTGCCGCTTCCGCTTCAGCGGCATAGCCGCCATTTGCTTGGAATTGGTTTTCAAGTTTTTCGTAGTGCTCCATGGCTTGTGCATAGACTGCTTCATCTACGGAGCCCATTTGATCTCTGGTGGCTTCAAGTTTTTTGAGGATAGAACCCAAGCCACGGGCATTTAGGATTCTGTCGCTAGCTAGTTCTTCCAGGTCGCCTGTTCTAGGGTCTTGAGGCAGGTAGCCAATCTCCCCAATACGTTCAACAGAGCCAGCACTTGGCTGAAAATCGCCTGCAATAACCTTTGTCAAAGTGGTCTTACCAGCTCCATTACGGCCCACAAGACCCACCTTGTCGCCCTTAGAAACCTGAAAATTCACCCCAGACATCAGTACTCTAGCGCCTATGGTTATCTCGAGTTCACGCACGTTAATCATGACGGAACTCCAATTGGTGGTTGATTTTTGATGAAACCGAGTTTGGTCTCTACTACTACCCTACAATTAAGAAAACATTCAGGCATGAAAGGCCCATAAGTGAGCATTGCACAACCAAGAAACGTAACCATCATTGACAACGTTATTTCTAGATCACGGGTATCAGATGTAGTTCTTGTACTTGTCGGTGTCGTTCTTACTGCTTTGGCAGCTCAGGTTCAGATTCCTGCCCTTCCTGTGCCTTTTACTCTGCAAACTTTGGCCGTGCTAGTTATCGGTGCAACCTATGGATCATCCCGCGGTGCAATCACAATGGGTGCCTACGCAGTTGTTGGCGTTCTAGGATTCCCGGTCTTCGCAGGTGGAGCAAGTGGCATCGCAGTGATCTTTGGAGCTACCGGCGGATTCCTACTTGGATTTATCTTTGCAGCTGCACTAATCGGTCGCTTAGCTGAACTGAACTGGAGTTCAGATGCTTTGAAGATGTTTGTTAGCTATGCTTTGGGTTCCGCTGTGATTTACGCAATTGGAGTTCCAGTTCTAGCGATGTCTGCCTTTGCATCAGATTTAGTTGCTGCAATGACTTACATGTTGCCTTACTTGATTTGGGATGCAGTAAAAGCTGTCATCGCAGCAGCTCTTCTACCAACAGCTTGGGTTGTAGTGAAGGCCATAAAGAAGTAAAACTAAATCGCAAATCCGATAGCGCGCATTTGTTCTTTGCCGTCCTCTGTAATCAGTTCTTGACCCCAAGGTGGCATCCAAACCCAGTTAATTCTGAAGGCTTCAACCACTCCATCTAAAGCCATACCCATTTGTTCTTCGATTACATCCGTCAGTGGACAACCAGCTGAAGTTAGAGTCATGTGAATTAGTAGAGAGCCATCTTCAGCTTGTTTCAGGTCATAAATCAGACCAAGGTCAACAATGTTTACACCAATCTCAGGATCAATTACTTCCTTGATGGCTTCAAGGACTTCGTCGTACTTCTCTGGCGAAAGATCTAGTTCAGTCATAGGTTTATGCCTTTACGTATCTGTCGTAACCTTCAGCTTCAAGCTGGTCCGCAAGTTCTGCTCCACCTTGTTCAGCAACCTTGCCGTCAACAAAGACGTGCACGAAGTCAGGCTTGATGTACTTCAGGATTCTTGTGTAGTGAGTAATCATTAGCACGCCCAGATCATTAGCCTGGTGAGCGCGGTTGACACCTTCAGAAACAATCTTTAGAGCGTCAACGTCTAGACCTGAGTCTGTCTCGTCAAGGATGGCAAAGCGTGGCTTTAGAAGCTCAAGCTGCAAGATTTCGTGACGCTTCTTCTCACCACCTGAGAAACCTTCGTTTACATTTCGCTCAGAGAAGGTTGAATCAATCTTTAGACCGCTCATAGCATCACGAACGTCTTTGATCCAAGTTCTAAGAGCAGGTGCTTCGCCTGTGATTGCTGTCTTTGCAGTTCTCAGGAAGTTTGATACTGACACACCAGGAATTTCAACCGGATACTGCATCGCTAGGAAGAGACCAGCGCGTGCGCGCTCATCAACGCTCAAGTCCAAGACATTCTCGCCATCAAGGAGGATCTCACCCTTGGTAACGGTGTACTTAGGGTGTCCTGCGATTGAGTAAGCAAGAGTTGACTTGCCTGAACCATTAGGACCCATCACAGCGTGAATCTCACCACTTTTGATAGTTAGGTCAACACCCTTAAGGATCTCTTTGGTGCCCTGATCCGTCTCAACGGTTACATGTAGGTTTTTGATTTCTAGAGTTGCCATGATTTCCTTTTGGCCTAAGCCTGTTCGTATTCGATAAAAACTTCGCCGTTTTCGACTAGTACTTCATAAACTGATACCGGCTCGTAGGCAGGTAGAGAAAGCGGAGAACCTGTCTCAAGTGAGAACTTAGCTCCGTGAGCCCAGCACTCAATAGTTTCGTTATCAACAAAGCCTTCGCTAAGTGAGATCTCGCCATGTGAGCACTTGTCATCTAGTGCGTGAAATTTACCGTTAGGAGTCTTCACAATTGCTATTGCGTGATCGCCAATCTTTACTCTTAGTGCACGACCTGGCTTGATGTCATCAACGCCACAAATACGAATTGCCATTAGTAACTCCCTAGCTTCTCTTCAACAATCGAGGTAAGTATCTCGACAAGTTCTTCAACACCGGTTCTCTGCAGGATGTCCACGAGGAAACCAAGAACCACTAAACGTCTAGCGTCATCAACTGTGATTCCTCTTGCCTGTAAGTAGAACAACTGCTCGTCATCGAATCTTCCTGATGCGCTTGCGTGTCCAGCTCCTTCAATCTCACCAGTTTCAATCTCAAGGTTTGGAACAGAGTCTGCTCGAGCACCATCGGTAAGAAGTAGATTTCTGTTCAGTTCGTATGTGTCAGTGCCCTCTGCAACAACACGAATGAGCACATCGCCAATCCAGACAGTGTGAGCTTTGTTTCCCTGTAGCGCACCTTTATAGGTAACTCTAGATTTACAGTTTGGCGCAGCGTGATCAACAAATGGTCTGTTCTCAAGGTGCTGGCCTGCGCTAGCGAAATAAACACCGTTCATTTCAACTTCAGCGCCAGGGCCTGTGAACGTAGTTACCGGAGTGATACGGACTAGGTCTCCACCAAAAGATGCGATCGAGTGCTTGAGGAAAGAGTTTCTTGCAAGCTTGGAAAAGTGTGCTGAGACGTGTGCGGAGCCTTTGTCCCAGTTCTGAACTGAGACAATGTTTAGCTTGGCCTCATCCTGAACATCGATCTCAATGATTTCAGCAAGGTTACCCAAGCCCATGTGTTCAACGATCAATGTTGCATTACTGAACTTCTTAGCAATTACGAAGATATGCAGAGCACTAGGTGCTGGATGATTCGCCGCGATCTTGATAACGACAGGCTCTTTGACCTCTGCACTCTCTGCAACTTCAATGAGTAGAGTCTTACTGGCGTTGGTGTAGGCAGCAGCTGCTACTCGATCTTCAGGAACACCGATGGAGCCAACTCGTTCGTCTGTGCTTTCAATCCAAGAGATCTTTACATCATCGGTTGAAACAAATGAAACCTCTGATTCGTACTCCCCTAATACATCAGAGTCCAAGCCATTTAGCTGATCAGGTTGGAGATATCTCCATAGGTCCTGAAGTGGTGAGATGGCTTCGAAGTCTGAAACAGATTTAGAAGATGGACGATCGCTTCGGATCTGTAGTGGCACAAATGAGCCGTGGGTATGCTCCGCTAGACCGTGCTGAGCGGTTTTTGGTGAATCTGACATTAACCGACAGCGCCTTCCATTTGCATTTCAATTAGTTTGTTTAGTTCTAGCGCATATTCCATCGGTAGTTCTTTAGCAATTGGCTCAATAAATCCTCGAACAATCATTGCCATGGCTTCATCTTCAGCAAGACCTCTCGACTGGAGATAGAACAGCTGCTCATCGCTCACTCTTGAAACAGTTGCTTCGTGACCCATTGATACATCATCTTCACGAACATCAACGGCAGGATAAGTATCGCTTCTGGAAATAGTGTCAATCAACAATGCATCACAGCGAACTGTGTTTGCAGAGTGGTGCGCACCAGGGTTAACTCTGATCTCTCCGCGGTATGAGGTTCTACCACCGGCACGAGCAATCGACTTAGAAACAATCGAAGAAGAAGTGTATGGAGCAAGGTGAATCATCTTCGCTCCAGCATCCTGGTGCTGACCTTCACCAGCGAAAGCAACAGAAAGAGTCTCTCCTCTAGCGTGCTCTCCAGCAAGAATTACTGCTGGATACTTCATGGTTACCTTAGAACCGATGTTGCCATCGATCCATTCCATGGTCGCACCTTCGTGAGCTACTGCTCTCTTAGTTACAAGGTTGTATACGTTGTTAGACCAGTTCTGGATGGTGGTGTATCGAACGCGAGCGTTCTTCTTCACAATGATTTCAACAACTGCTGAGTGCAATGAGTCGCTCTTGTAGATAGGAGCTGTACATCCCTCGATGTAGTGAACGTAAGAACCTTCATCGGCAATGATTAGAGTTCTTTCGAACTGCCCCATGTTTTCAGTGTTGATACGGAAGTAAGCCTGAAGTGGAATCTCTACTCGAACACCCTTAGGAACATATACGAATGATCCTCCAGACCAAACTGCTGTGTTCAGTGCCGCGAACTTGTTATCTCCTGCTGGGATAACAGTTCCGAAGTACTCTTGGAAAATCTCAGGGTGCTCTTTTAGAGCTGTGTCAGTGTCCATGAAGATAACGCCTTGGCGCTCAAGTTCTTCATTGATCTGGTGATAAACAACTTCTGACTCATACTGAGCTGCGACACCAGCAACTAGTCTCTGACGTTCTGCTTCTGGGATACCTAGCTTCTCGTAGGTGTTCTTGATCTCTTCTGGAAGTTCTTCCCAAGAACCTGCTTGCTTCTCTGTTGAGCGAACAAAGTACTTGATGTTGTCGAAATCGATACCGCTTAGGTCAGCTCCCCAGGTTGGCATTGGCTTCTTCTGGAAGTATGAGAAACCCTTGAGTCTCAGGTCCAACATCCACTGTGGTTCAGACTTGAGGTTAGAAATGTTAGTTACGACGTCGGTGTTAATTCCACGTCTAGCGCTAGCACCAGCAGCGTCAGTATCAGACCAACCGAATTCGTAGATTCCAAGACTGTCTAGTTCTGGACGTTCGATGGCTGCATCTGGCATTTCGACCTCTTTCTGAAGGGCTGTAGCGTATAAATTACTCACACTTGAAACTCATTTAGGAGAAACCATTTGGTGGGTAATGGAACTTTTCGTTCTTCTCAAGATGTTCTCAAGATTGACGACTAGTCTAAGTTTATCTAAACGTTACCCAGTGCGTAACCCCAGAAACGAATAGAAAGAGCCTGTTTTGATTGACAAGTTGTTTGGCAGTCACCGTATTCGCCTTTACGCTTGGCTATCTCTTGCCAGCCAAATCCTCATTGTGGTAACTGGCGGAGCTGTTCGACTCACCGGCTCAGGTCTTGGCTGTCCCACCTGGCCAGAATGTGAACCAGGATCGCTGGTAAACGTTCCCGAGCAAGGAATACACGGAGTCATTGAATTCGGTAACCGTCTTCTAACTTTCTTGCTTCTATTTATTTCACTGGGAACATTCATTACCGTAATGCGTTTGAAGAAAGGTCACCGTAAGGGCCTATTTTGGACCTCTTTGGGTCTTGGGTTAGGGATTGTGGCTCAGGCAGTTCTTGGCGGCATAACTGTACTTACTGGTTTGAACTCTTGGATAGTTGGTGCGCACTTCCTGGTATCTATGGGTCTGATTGTTATTGCAACATTCCTTCTTTGGTATTCAAGAGGACGCAGAATTTTAGAGCATAAGAAAAATCTTTCAAGACTTTCACTTGTTATGGTTCCAGTCGCAGCTGCAGTCATAGTAATTGGAGTCATACTCACCGGATCTGGCCCTCACGCAGGTGACAGCGATACACCTAGAAATGGTTTGGATTCAGAGCTGTGGTCTCATTACCACTCCTACCCTGCCTATCTCCTGCTGGCTTTAGTATTTCTGCAGCTCGTTATGCGTTGGTCTACTACTGGAAGAGATTCAGCTAAGTTCTCAAGTGCTTTACTTTTGGTTTTGTTATCCCAAGCAGCACTCGGTCTTGTTCAGACATGGCTAGGTCTTCCATTGATACTGGTTGGCTTGCACATGCTTGGAGCATCTGTTTTAGCAAGCCTTATCACCTATCAAGCACTTTTGAACAAAGCATGGTCAGGTAGCAAGTGAGCGCGATTTTCTGGTTTAGAAGAGATCTTCGACTTCGAGACAACGAAGCACTAACTGCCGCTTTTGAAGCGCACCCAGATGGCGTTGCAGCTGTATACATGTTCAACCAGCCTGAGTACCAGGCGCTAGAAGGCATCAGGCAACATAGCCTTACCGAATCAATTAGATCTCTAAGTCACGACATCGATGGTCAACTGAATGTTTTGCAGGTGCAATCTGTAAGTGAGTTCAGCCAAAGACTCCTTAAGATTTGCCAGCAATCAGGGATAACCAAGGTCTATGCCATGGAATCTTTTGAACCAAAAGGAATCTCAGAACAAACTTTGCTCTCCAAAGAACTAGCTTCTGCAGGCATTGAATTGCACTTCGTTGGTTCGGCTTACGCAGTGCTACCAGGAAAAGTATCTAAACCTGATGGTGGCAACTATCGTGTCTACACACCGTTCTACAAAGCTTGGGTGAATCTAGCCGATGTCTTGCCAAAAGTCTTACCAA
Source organism: Micrococcales bacterium (assembly GCA_947489235.1). GTDB lineage: Bacteria > Actinomycetota > Actinomycetes > Actinomycetales > Microbacteriaceae > Rhodoluna. The sequence continues at coordinate 33,105 of CANLDE010000003.1, read as the reverse complement.
GTAAATTGAACTGGCTCTCCATTGAGGAAACCAAAGACATTCCAAAGCCAACCAAGGTATCGCCAATCAAAGTTATTGCAGGCGAAGATTTTGCACTTAGAACTTTTGAGCGATTTACTGATCGTGCGCTAGATCACTATGACGAAATGCGTAATAGAGCAGATCTCAGTGGAACATCGCATCTCTCCCACGCTCTCGCTCACGGAGAGATACATCCAAGAACATTGCTTGCCACACTAGGCGATTCGCCTGCGCACGAGGTATTCCGAAAAGAAATTGCTTGGCGTGAATTCTATGCAGATGTGCTCTTTCATTACCCACACACAGTAGATGACTACTACGAACCTAGGTTTAAGAAACTTCGCTATGACACAGGGGCCATTGCCGATGAGCGCTTTGCCGCCTGGTGCAAAGGTGAGACTGGTTACCCAATGGTAGATGCGGGTATGAGGCAATTACTTGCTGAAGGTTGGATGCACAATCGGGTCCGAATGATTGTTGCCTCATTCTTGGTCAAAGATTTACATATCGAGTGGACTAAAGGTGCTGAGCACTTTGAAGCGCACCTAAGTGATTTCGATCCAGCTTCAAACTCTCACGGCTGGCAATGGACAGCAGGATGTGGAACTGATGCTTCTCCGTACTATCGAATATTTAATCCAATCTTGCAGGGACTCAAATTTGATTCTGATGGCAAATATGTTCGCAAGTATATTCCGGAACTAAGGCACTTAGAAGGATCTGCGGCTCACGAGCCTTGGGATATCTTTGATGGCTATTCTGGCGGATATCCTGCACAAATTGTTGACCATTCAGAAGAACGCAACGAATCCTTAGCCCGATTAGAAGAGCTCAAAACCCAAAACTCTTAGAAGAACTTAATAAAGACCAGTGGATCAATTCCGATGGCGATAAACAAAACGGTCAAATAGGTAATTGAGAAGTGGAACAACTTCATCGGGTTCTCAACCGAACCTAGTTTTGTTTTCTTCTGTAGCAAGTGAGCCTCAACGATAAACCAAATACCTCCAGCTACTGCTGTGAGGCTGTAAATCAGACCCATCGGGTGCACAGGAATAAGTAAGAGTGTTGAAGCGACCATCGCATAGCTGTAGATGACAATCTGTTTGGCTACATTCTGGCTGTCGGCAACAACTGGAAGCATTGGAACGCCTGCTGCCTTGTAATCAGCTAAGTACTTGATTGACAAAGGCCAATAGTGAGGTGGAGTCCATAAGAAGATCATTAGAAACAAAACAGCAGCCGACCAGGTCACAGTTCCGGTAACTGAGCTAAAGCCAATCAAGACTGGCATTGCCCCTGCTGCACCACCCCAGACGATGTTTTGGGCAGTTCTGCGCTTCAGAAGCAGCGTATAAATGAAAATGTAGAACAATTCGGCAGACAGGGCCAAGATGGCGCTTAGCCAGTTGACCATAAACCCGAGCCACAGCACGGAAATCACTCCAATGGCAACTGCAAAGACTTTTGCCTCCAAAAGGGTCAAATGGCCCGTAACAAGAGGTCTTTTCTGGGTTCTACCCATGATTTTGTCGATATCTGCGTCAATAATGCAGTTAAATGCGTTAGCAGAGCCAGCACTAAGCGATCCACCTATCAAAGTAGCTAGAACTAGCCAAAGGTTAGGAATCCCCTGCTGAGCCAAAATCATGACCGGAACGGTGGTGATTAGCAATAATTCAATGACTCTAGGCTTGGTCAAAGCCAAATAAGCAGCCATTTTTCGACCAAAAGATATGGTCGGTTTAGGGCTCTGTTGGCTCAAATTGGCTGTGGAAGTCATCTCTGCAAGTCTAAGCGAAATCCAATGTTTCGTTACATATCCGTAATCAAATTGAGTGTCGGGTATAGACTTCAAAGGCACCAAAACTAGCCATTGAGCATCGAATATCGGCTCAAATTTGCGAAATAAAAGGGCGAAGAAGCCTTGATAAAGAGATATTCGACTCAAAGACGATAAGGAGAAAGTGCCGTGTCACTAATCTGGGACAACATAGATTCAAAATCTGTAGATACCGCTCGTGTTTTAGCTGCTGATGCAGTTGAAAAAGTTGGTAATGGCCACCCTGGCACCGCTATTTCGTTAGCTCCGGTTGCTTATCTTCTCTTCCAAAAGGTTATGTGTCATGATCCTGCAGATGAAAAGTGGACTGGTCGCGATCGCTTTATTCTCAGCGTTGGTCACTCCTCACTAACAATTTATAACCAGTTGTACTTATCTGGTTACGGTCTAGAACTTGATGACATCAAGGCACTTAGAACTTGGGGCTCTGCCACTCCTGGTCACCCTGAGTATGGTCACACCAAAGGCGTTGAGATTACCACTGGCCCTCTAGGACAAGGTTTAGCATCTGCAACTGGTTTTGCATACGCAGCAAGATTTGAAAGAGGTCTATTTGACCCAGAGACTGCTCAGGGTGAAAGTGCTTTTGATCACTTCGTGTACGTCATTGCCGGTGACGGTGACATGCAAGAGGGTGTAACTAGCGAAGCTGCTTCACTTGCAGGCCACCAACAACTTGGAAACCTAGTTGTGATCTATGACAGCAACCAAATCTCTATCGAAGATGACACCAACATTGCTTTCACTGAAGATCTAACTGCTCGCTATAACTCATACGGTTGGCACACTCAAACAGTTGACTGGAAAAAGAGCGGCAACTATCACGAAGACATCCATGAGCTTTATGCAGCAATCGAAAAAGCAAAAACAGAAACAACTAAGCCTTCACTTATCACACTTAGAACAATCATTGGCTGGCCTTCACCTAAGAAGCAGAACACTGGAAAGATTCACGGTTCAGCTCTAGGAGCAGAAGAACTTGCTGGACTAAAAACTATTCTTGGCTTTGACCCAGAAAAGACATTTGATGTTTCAGCAGAAGTGATCGAACACACTCGCAGTAATGCAGCTGCTAGAGCTAAAGAAGCAAGAAGCATTTGGCAGGCAAAGTTTGACGCATGGGCAAAAGCTAACCCAGATAAGAAGAAGCTATACGACAGAGTTCAATCAGGTCAGACTCCAGCAGAACTTGCATCTTCTCTCCCAGTTTTCGAAGGTGGAACAGAAATCTCCACTCGTTCAGCAAGCGGAAAAGTAATCAACGCAATAGCAAAGGTTATGCCTGAGCTTTGGGGTGGATCGGCTGACCTTGCAGAATCAAACAACACAACCATCGAAGGTTCAAAGTCGTTCGTTCCATCTGAATGGTCAACTCATGAATGGTCAGGTAACCCTTACGGTCGTGTGTTGCACTTCGGTATTCGTGAACACGCCATGGGTTCTATCCTGAACGGTATTGTTCTGCACGGTAACACCAGAGCTTTCGGTGGAACTTTCCTAATCTTCAGCGACTACATGCGACCAGCTGTTCGTCTAGCTGCCCTTATGAAGGTTCCTTCAATCTTTGTTTGGACACATGACAGTGTTGCTCTTGGTGAAGATGGCCCTACACATCAGCCAGTTGAGCAGCTTGCAACTCTTCGAGCTATCCCTGGACTAGATATGGTTCGCCCAGGAGACGCTAACGAAGTTGCTTATGCATGGAAGACAATTCTTGAACGTCGTCACAACCCAGCAGGTATTGCGCTAACTAGACAAAACATTCCGGTATTCAACCGTGGCGAGGCAGATGAAACTGGCTCAGTATTCGCATCTGCAGAACTCACTTCTAAAGGCGCTTACACACTGATTGACGCATCTAACTCAAAGCCTGAACTAATCCTTATTGCAACTGGTTCTGAAGTTCAGTTAGCCGTTGAAGCAAGAACAAGACTCGAAGCAGAAGGAATTAAGACAAGAGTTGTTTCAGCTCCTTGTGTTGAGTGGTTCGATGAGCAATCAGATTCATACAAAGAATCAGTTCTACCAAGCAATGTTTCAGCAAGAGTTTCTGTTGAAGCTGGTCTTTCACTTGGTTGGAGCAAATATGTCGGTCGCTCAGGCGAGAGTGTATCTATCGAACACTTCGGAGCTTCAGCTGACTACAAGACTCTATTCAGAGAATTTGGAATGACCACAGATGCAGTAGTAAAAGCTGCTCACAAATCACTTAGTAACTAAGAAACCAACAGGAGAAAAATAATGACTAGTCCCCTAGCTCAAGTAGCAGCCAATGGAGTCAGCATCTGGCTTGACGATCTTTCAAGAACAAGAATCTCTTCTGGTGCACTTGCAGAGCTAATCGAGTCAAGAAACGTTGTTGGTGTAACCACTAACCCAACCATCTTTGCTCAATCAGTTGGTAAGGGTGAAGGTTACGAATCTCAGGTAGCTGAACTAGCCGCTGCTGGAGCAAGCGCTACCGAAGCAATCTTCGAGATCACCACCAAAGATGTTGCCGATGCTTGCGATGTATTCGCCGATGTTTACAAGAAGAGCCATGGCTTCGATGGTCGTGTATCAATCGAAGTTGAGCCAGGTCTGGCTAATGACACTGCAGGCACAGTTACTCAGGCTAAGGAACTATTTGCCAAGGTAAACCGCGAAAACGTCATGATTAAGATTCCTGCAACCAAGGCAGGCCTTGCTGCAATTACCGAAGTTATCTCAAATGGCATCAGTGTTAACGTGACTTTGATTTTCTCTCTTCAGAGATACCGTGAAGTAATCGAGGCTTACAAGGCTGGAATCGCTCTTGCTCACGCAGCAGGCAAGGACCTAAGCAAGATCCACTCAGTTGCATCTTTCTTCGTCTCTCGCGTTGACACCGAAATTGACAAGCGCTTAGTTGCCGTTGGCACAGCAGATGCGATTCAGATGAAGAGCAAAGCTGCACTTGCTAACGCAAGACTTGCTTATGAAGTATTCGAGATTGAGTTTGCTAAAGCTGACTGGAGCACATCAGCTGCAGCAGGTGCAAACAAGCAGCGTCCACTTATGGCATCTACTGGAGTCAAAGATCCAGCCCTGAGTGACACTTTGTATGTAACCGAGTTGATTGCTCCTGAGCTTGTAAACACCATGCCAGAAAAGACTATGGAAGCTGTCTTCGATCACGGAGTGGTGCCTGCCAACAGCATCACCAGCAAATATGCAGAAGCCAAGCTAGTTCTACACACAATTGGTGCAATGGGTATTTCATACGATGAGGTAACCGAGTTGTTAGAAAAAGAAGGTGTTGAGAAGTTCATAATCTCTTGGAATGAACTTGTTGAATCTGTTGATGCCGCTCTAAAGGCAGCTAAGTAATGACAATAAGCGTAAGAGCTTTTGGGGCTGCGAACCTAGCAGTTCAAGAAAACATCAATCAACTAGTCAGCGACAAAGTTGCTAGCCGTATTGCTAACAAAGATTTCACACTCTGGGGAAAAGATGCTGAAGCTGAGTCCTCAATCAGACTTGGTTGGGTTAACTCGGCTATCGATTCTCAATCGCTAGTTGCAGAAATCCTGAGTTTGAGGGATCAGTTCAAGGCAAAGGGTGTGAACCGTTTTGTTTTGTGTGGAATGGGTGGCTCTTCTCTTGCTCCTGAGGTTATTACAAACAAGTACGGAGTTGAGCTGGTTGTTCTAGATTCGACTGCTCCAGATCAAGTGAGAAGTGTTGTAGCTATTGATATCCAGCGCACAGCAATAATTGTTTCCTCGAAATCAGGTTCAACTGTTGAAACTGATTCTCAGAAACGCATCTTCGAAGACGCCTTCACTAAAGCAGGAATTGAAAAAACTGAACGAATTGTCATAGTCACTGATCCAGGTTCACCTATGGAGGCAGCAGCTAAAGCAGATGGTTACAAAATCTTTAACGCTGACCCAACTGTAGGCGGACGCTATTCAGCGCTAACTGCTTTTGGATTAGTTCCATCAGCTTTAGCCGGTGTAGACATCCAAGAGCTTCTAGACCAAGCAAGCCAAGCTGCATTAGTTCTAGCCGAGGATAGCCTCGATAACCCAGGATTCGTTCTTGGTGCCGCTCTGGCTAGATCAGCTAATGGAAGTGGCTACAAAGACAAGATAGGTCTGCTAGCAGATCAGAGTTCGCTACCGGGTTTTGGTGACTGGATTGAACAGTTAGTTGCTGAATCAACAGGTAAGCACTCAAAAGGAGTTCTTCCGGTTGTTTTACAAGCTAAAAGCTATGAAACCTTTGCAGATCTAAACGACATGCTATTGGTAGATATTTCTGCTGACAGGAATGTTGAACTTGCTGAAGGTGTCAGTGTTTCTGCTTGCCTAGGTGCACAGTTCATGCTTTGGGAGTATGCAACTGTTGTAGCAAGCCGTTTGCTTGGCATCAATCCTTTCGATCAGCCAGATGTCGAATCAGCAAAGATTGCCGCCAGAGGAATGCTTGAGAAAAGAGCAGAAGCTACCAAGAGCGAACACACTTTCGACTCAATCGAAGTCAGTGCATTAGGTCTAGATCTAACAGGTGTCACTGGAGTGGCAACAGGTTTGGTAAAACTTCTTTCAGAACTTGCTTCAGATGGCTATATCTCAGTGCACGCATACATGGATAGAACAGCTCCTGTAAAAGCGGAAGCGCTGCGAGATGGCCTAGCCTCAGTATCAGATCGTCCAACAACATTTGGTTGGGCACCTAGATTCCTTCATTCAACAGGTCAGTACCACAAAGGTGGTCCTCGCCAAGGTGTGTTCTTGCAACTTGTAGCAAAGAGTTCCGAAGATGTTGCAGTTCCTGGTAGAGACTTCACCTTCGGTGAACTGATTGCCTCTCAAGCAGCTGGTGACGCTAAGGTCTTAGCAGATCTCGGTAGACCAGTTCTTACTTTGACTTTGAATAATCCAGTTGAAGATTTCAATACTGTTTTGGCAGCAATCGGTTAAGGAGAGCCAAACCCATGGTTGAAGTGAAGTTAGGTCCAGGTTCTAATCCGCTGAGGGACCCACTCGATCGAAGACTAAATCGAATTGCTGGCCCATCTGGTCTAATCATTTTTGGTGTGACTGGTGACCTTAGCCGCAAGAAGTTGATGCCTGCTGTTTACGATCTGGCTAACCGTGGCTTGTTACCGCCAGGTTTTTCTCTGGTTGGATTTGCCAGAAGAGATTGGGAAGACCAGGACTTTGGTCAGGTAGTTAAAGAAGCTGTCAAAGAGTACGCAAGAACACCTTGGAATGAAGATATCTGGAACCAGCTTTCGAGAGGTATCCGTTTCGTTTCAGGTGAATTCGGCGATGACGCAGCTTTTGACAAGCTAAGAGAGACCATTGAGACCTTAGATGCCGAACGAGGAACCAACGGAAACCACGCCTTCTACCTAAGCATTCCGCCTAAAGCTTTTCCGCTGGTTACTCAGCAATTGTCAAGATCAGGACTTGCTGATCCAAAGCCTGATCAATTTAGGAGAGTCGTTATTGAAAAGCCTTTCGGTCACGACTTACAGTCAGCACGTGAATTAAATGAGGTTGTCGAGTCTGTCTTCCCTGCCGACTCAATTTTCCGAATTGACCACTACCTAGGTAAAGAAACTGTTCAGAACATTCTGGCCCTTAGATTTGCTAATCAACTTTATGAACCGCTTTGGAACAACAACTACATTGATCACGTCCAGATCACAATGGCAGAAGACATCGGTGTTGGTGGAAGAGCTGGCTACTACGACGGCATTGGTGCAGCTAGAGACGTTATTCAAAACCACCTTCTTCAATTGCTGGCACTTACTGCTATGGAAGAGCCTGTTTCCTTTGATGCCGCTGATCTGAGAGCAGAAAAAGAGAAGGTTCTTTCTGCAGTTAGACTTCCTGACGATATTGGTAAGCACACCTCTCGAGGTCAATACATCGGAGGTTGGCAAGGTGGCGAGAAAGTTACCGGCTTCTTAGATGAAGAAGGTATGAACCCTGAGTCAGTGACAGAAACTTTTGCAGCTATGAGACTTGATATAAACACTCGTCGTTGGGCTGGAGTTCCGTTCTATCTTCGTGCAGGCAAGAGACTAGGTCGAAGAGTTACCGAGATTGCAGTGGTGTTCAAGCGCGCTCCTCAGCAAATCTTTGGTGCTAGCCAAACCTCTGCACTAGGTCAGAATGCTCTCGTTATTCGAGTGCAGCCAGATGAAGGTGTAACCATCAGATTCGGCTCTAAGGTGCCAGGTGTTGGCATGCAGGTAAGAGATGTGACCATGGACTTTGGTTACGGCCACGCTTTCACTGAGGCAAGCCCTGAAGCTTACGAGAGGCTAATCCTTGATGTGCTCTTAGGTGATCCACCACTTTTCCCTAGGCATGAAGAGGTAGAGCTCTCCTGGAAGATCCTTGACCCGATTGAAGAGTATTGGGCTAAGAACGGTAAACCAGAGCCTTACCGTCCAGGTACCTGGGGTCCTGAGTCTGCAGATGCAATGATGGCTGCAGATGGCAGAGTTTGGAGACGTCCATGATCAAGAATCTACCGAACACCACTACATCAAAAATTTCTCGAGAGTTAGTAACCATTCGTGAAGAAGGTGGAGCTGTCGCCCTTGGAAGAGTTCTTACTCTCCTAGTGCAAACTAAGTTCTCAGGCATCGAGGAAGCAATCCTCGCGGCTAACGAAGCCTCAAGAGCACATCCTTGTCGCATCATTGTGCTTGCAGATGAAGATGTACCAAGTAACTCTGAACCAAGATTGGATGCCGAGATTCGAGTTGGTGGCGATGCAGGTGCTTCAGAGGTAATCGTGCTCAGTGCTTACGGCGAAGCTGCCAGTGATCCAGAGAGCCTAGTAACTGGTTTGCTGCTTCCAGATGCTCCAGTTGTTGCGTGGTGGCCAGGTGAAGCTCCTGTAAAGCCATCAACCTCTGCAATTGGACGCATAGCTCAAAGAAGAATTACTGACGCAGCTAACCAAACTAATCCTCAAGCGTGGCTTTCTTCGCTAGCTGATAACTATGTACCAGGTGACAGTGATTTTGCTTGGACAAGGCTTACTCTTTGGAGAGCTCAACTAGCAGCTGTTTTGGATCAGCCCCCATATGACCCAATCACCAAAGTCATCGTCACAGGAGCGTCTGATTCTCCGAGCACAGATTTACTTGCGGCATGGCTCACTCAGAAACTAGCTGTTGAAGTTGAGCTTGTTAGAACTGTTAGAGGCGAAGCGGTATCTGGTATCAAGGGTGTGAAGTTGTTGAGAGCTTCTGGAGAAATTGAGATTGTTCGAAACGTGCCTGATGTCGCAACACTAATTCAGCCATCACAACCTACAAGAGATATCAACCTTCCTCGACGATCGCTACGTGACTGCCTAATTGAAGATCTTCGTCGACTAGATAGTGATGATGCATTTGGAAACATGATTGTCGCAGGTTTCTCTAGCGCTTCTAAGAAATCTGCCGCAGGCAAGAGTGCTGAAAGTAACTAATGCAGTCAGTTGAAGTTAGAAAAGCCGTTAACGCTATTGACGTTGCTACCCAGGCGGCAGAAGAAATCGTTTCTAGTTTGGCTAGTATTCTCAAAGCCAAATCATCTGCCAATGTTGCTCTAACTGGCGGAACCGTTGGAATTCTTACTCTCGAGGTTCTAGCCAGAGACGAATTCAAGAACCAAATCGATTTCTCGAATGTTCATTTCTGGTGGGGTGACGAGAGATATGTTGCTAGTAGCTCAAACGATCGAAACGCCAATCAAGCAAGAGTGGCTTTGCTTAACACCCTTGCCATTAAGGATTCAAATATTCACGAGTTTCCATCAACTGATTCAGGGCTAAGTGTGGATCAGGCGAGAGACAAGTTTGAACAGTTCATCATTGAAGCTTTTGATGGTGAAACGCCTGCAATGGATTTGACAATCCTTGGCATGGGTCCTGATGGACACGTTGCATCACTATTCCCGAATATGTTGGCTGAGTCTAAAAACGTCGTTGCAATACATAACTCCCCTAAGCCTCCGGCTGAACGTTTGTCACTAAGTATGGATGTAATCAACGAATCAGAGAAGGTTATTTTTGTTGTCTCAGGTATTGATAAGGCAGAAGCTGTTGAAGCTGTGCACAAGGACCCAGATTGCGAATTGCCAGCTGCAAAAGTAGCGGCTACAGGTTTAACTCTTTGGATTATTGATGAAGCAGCTGGTGCTTCGTTTTGGAGCTGCTAGTTAGGCTTTGCTGCCTTTAGCTGCTCTCTTTGCTTCTGCTTTAGCTTCAGCAAGAAGTCTGACACGACGCTCTTTGACAATCGCAACAGCTTCATCTAGAAGATCCTTCGCTTCCTGAGCGGTTCTTCTTTCCTTAACGTAAGCAAGGTGAGTCTTGTATGGCTCGTGCTTAGCAATCTGAGGTGGGTTGTCTTTGTCTTGTCCTGCTGGCAAACCACAGTGTGGGCAGTCCAATTCAACAGGAAGTTCGGCTGCATCCACGCTTGCTGCAAATGAAGTGGTGAAACTGTGGTTGTTACAGCAGTAATAACTGAGCTTTACTCGCTCCGCTTGGAAACCATTGTCCTGCTCGCCCATTGGGCCAGCTCCAACACGTGATCCTCTGATAGCTGCTGTATTACTGCTCATAGGTTATGCCCAAGAATAAGTTGATGCCAGACCAAGAATGATCACTGTAACGACCCATACAAGCCCCAAGATGACTGTGATCCGGTTTAGGTTACGCTCAGCAACACCGGATGAACCCATAGTGTTGTTGATTCCACCACCGAACATGTCGCTTAGTCCACCTCCGCGACCCTTGTGAAGAAGGATAAGCAGGGTTAGTAGCAGGCTGGTAACGCCTAGAAGGATTCTTAGGGCGATGATGATACCGGTCATTTATTTGATCTTTCTTTTATCAGAGACTTCTCGTCTCCCTTGTAAATTATAAGGTCAGGTGCTTTAGGAAGCGAGAAATACCAGAGAACTCTTCAACGTCCAGGCTGGCACCGCCAACTAGCACTCCATCGACCTCTGGGCTTCTCAGAAAGCCTGCCACATTGGCAGCTTTTACCGAACCACCATACAAAATCCTTGTACTTTGGGCTATTTCAGGGCCTAAAGGGCCTTCAATGGCCTCACGAATCTTGGCTGCCACACTAGCGGCTTGCTCTGGTGTAGCCACCTGGCCAGTGCCAATAGCCCAAACAGGCTCATAAGCAACAATGAACTCGCCCACCTTGGCATGTCCTGCTAGAGCAGCAAGAATCTGACGCACTGGAACAGCGCTTTGGCCTTCCGCCTCTAGCTCTTCTTGAGTCTCGCCCACGCAAATTACTGGAATCAAGCCATGCTTGAAAGCCGCAGCGACCTTAGCCTGAACCATGGTGTCATCTTCGTGGTGGTAGCTTCTACGTTCGCTGTGGCCAATAAGGACATACTGAACGTCTAGCTTTTTGAGGAAGGCACCTGAAATGTCTCCCGTATAAGCACCAGAATCATGCTGACTTAGGTCTTGAGCTCCAAGAGACAAAGAGTACTTCTCGGCACTGATCAGAGTTTGCACTGTGCGAAGGTCGGTAAAAGGAGGAAAGACAGCTACTTCTGTCTTTGTATAGTCGTGGTTGGCATCGGCTAAAGTCCATGAAAGCTTTTGCACCAATGCGATGGCCTGCTGGTGATCCAGATTCATCTTCCAGTTGCCTGCGATGAATGGAACTCTCTCTACGCTCACTTCAATACCTCTAATCCAGGCATTTGCTTGCCCTCTAAGAATTCTAAACTAGCTCCACCACCGGTTGAGATGTGTGAGAAAGCAGAGTCTTCAAATCCAAGAATTCGAACAGCAGCTGCTGAATCCCCGCCACCAACTACTGATAATCCATCAACTTCACTTAGTGCTTGAGCAACCTGCTTTGTTCCATTGGCAAAGGCTGGAATCTCAAACACACCCATTGGGCCGTTCCAGAAAACAGTTTTTGCTTTTCTAATGACTTCAGCAAAAGCAAGAGCACTATCAGGTCCAATGTCCAAACCAAGGCCGGTCGTACCAAAGGCGCTGCCTTCTATCTCTGCTGATTTGGTTATTTCAACTTCTGCATCAGCACCAAACTTGCTGGCAACCACGATGTCAGAAGGTAGAACTACTTCGATACCTAGTTCCTTTGCTCTTGCAAGGTAGCCTTTGACCGTTTCAATCTGATCGACTTCAAGAAGGCTTGCTCCAACTTTGTGACCAAGGGCTGCTAAGAAGGTGAAAACCATTCCGCCACCAACAAGAAGTTGATTCACGTGTGGAAGCAGGTGATCGATAACGCCAAGTTTGTCTGAGACTTTTGAGCCACCAAGCACAACAGCGTACGGGCGTTCAGGATTCTTGGTAAGTCTGGTTAGAACTTCTAGTTCTTTCTCAATCAAGAGTCCAGCAACACTTGGCAGTAAGCCTGGTAACTCGTAAACAGATGCTTGCTTTCTGTGCACAACTCCGAAGCCATCGCTAACAAACAAATCGCCGAGCTGGGCTAATGACTGAGCAAACGCTAATCTTTCCGCTGACTCTTTAGCTGTCTCTCCTGCGTTGAAACGCAGGTTCTCTAGAACAAGGACTTCCCCGCTCTGAAGTTTCTCAGCTGCCGAGAGGGCTTCTTCTCCTGTTGTAGTGGAGCAGAACGAGACTGGGCTGGATAGAACTTCACCTAAGCGTTTTGCCACAGGTTCAAGCGAGTACTTAGATACTGGTGCTCCATCAGGTCTACCAAGGTGACTAATAACAATCACCTTAGCGCCACGCTCAAGGAGGTAGTTCAAGGTGGGAACTGATGCCAGGATTCTGCCGTCATCTGTGATGGTTGCACCATCAAGAGGAACATTCAAGTCGCAGCGAACGATTACCCGCTTGGAACTTAGATCAGGTAGGTCAGCTAAAGTGCGCATCTATTGGTTTAGAGTTTCGCAGCAACAAGTTCAGTTAGCTCAACCAAACGGTTTGAGTAACCCCACTCGTTGTCATACCAAGAAGAAAGCTTCACTGTTGTGCCACCAATAACGCGGACCAAGCCAGCATCAAAGATTGATGAGTGTGGGTCGGTAACGATGTCGCTTGAAACAATCTCATCTTCGGTGTACATCAGGATGCCTTTCATAGCTCCTGCTGCTGCAGCTTTGTAAGCCGCTTTAATCTCTTCAACTGTTACCTCGACTTTAGAAACCAAAGTTAGGTCTGTGATAGAACCAGTAGGAACTGGAACTCGAAGAGCAAAACCATCTAGCTTGCCCTTTAGCTCTGGAAGAACTAATCCAAGTGCTTTCGCAGCACCAGTTGATGAAGGAACGATGTTGATTGCAGCAGCGCGTGCACGACGAAGATCGCTGTGTGGACCATCCTGAAGGTTCTGGTCTGCAGTGTATGCGTGCACTGTAGTCATTAGTCCGTTTACGATACCGAAGGTGTCATTGAAGACCTTAGCTAGCGGTGCTAGACAGTTAGTTGTGCAAGAAGCGTTAGAGATGATGTGGTGATTAGCTGAATCGTATAGGTGCTCGTTTACACCGATAACGAATGTGCCATCTTCACCAGTTGCTGGAGCTGAAATGATTACCTTCTTGGCTCCAGCGTCGATGTGCTTTTGGGCGTCTTTGGCGTCAGTGAAACGACCGGTTGACTCGATAACGATGTCAACACCAAGATCTCCCCAACCTAGGTTGGCAGGGTCACGCTCTGCTAGAACTTTGATGGTTGTTCCGCCAACGATGATGTTCTGGCCTTCAACGCGAACATCCATGTTTAGACGACCGGTTACGGAGTCATATTTCAGTAGGTGAGCTAGACCCTTTGGGTCGCTCAAGTCGTTAACTGCAACAATCTCTAGGTCTGTTCCCTTGGCTAGCTCTGCTCTAAGGAAGTTACGTCCGATTCTTCCAAAACCATTGATTCCAACGCGTGTGGTCATTGTTTTACTCCGTTTGTTTTTGGCATCAAGAAAGATGCATTTTGAGGGGTGGTGGGGCTTCTAACCACTCAACGTCGGGTGGGATACCTAGTTTTAGGGTAGCAGAAGAGTTGAGGTGTTCTGGCTAGCCTCTAGGAAGCGAGCCTGAACATCAGCCCAGTTGACTATGTTCCAGAAGGCCTTTACATACTCTGGCTTGACGTTCTGGTAGTCAAGGTAGAAAGCGTGCTCCCACATATCAAGCATCAAAAGTGGAATAGAGCCGACAGATAGGTTGCCCTGGTGGTCATACAACTGCTCAATGATCAGTTTCTGGCCCAAGATGTCCCAAACCAGAATTGACCAACCTGAGCCTTGGATTCCTAGAGCGCTAGCTGTGAAGTGTGCTCTGAAGGCATCAAAAGAGCCAAAGTATTCATCTATTGCAGCAGCTAGTTCCCCAGTTGGCTTGTCGCCGCCTTCTGGAGACATGTTCTTCCAGAAGACTGTGTGGTTGACGTGACCTGCAAGGTTGAAAGCAAGATCCTTTTGGAACTTGTTAACCATGGTTAGGTCATTCTTATCTCTTGCATCAGCCAGAGCGTCAAGTGCTGAGTTTGCTCCATTGACATACGCCAAGTGGTGCTTGTCATGGTGCAGTTCCATGATCTTGCCAGAGATGTTTGGCTCTAAAGCTCCGTAGTCGTAGCTCAGGTCTGGCAAAACGTATTTACTCATGGTGATGCTCCTTAGTTGTTAGTTTTCTTGTGAATCAAGTTCAGTGTTAGGAATTCCGCGCTCTGCTGCAACTTTATCCGCTAAAGCAAGCAATCTACGGATTCGACCAGCAATGGCGTCTTTAGTAAGCGGTGGTGTTGCCAATCTACCTAAATCATCTAGGCTCGCATCGCGATTATTTAGGCGAAGTTCACCAGCAACCTTTAGGTGCTCTGGGATATCATCACCTAGTATCTCCATGGCTCTTTTCACTCTTTGGCCCGCTGCAACAGCTGCTTGGGCAGATCTCATTAGGTTGGCATTGTCAAAGTTTGCAAGCCTGTTCTGCTTGCCTCGAACCTCACGTCTTACTCGGAGTTCCTCATACTTGAGTACTACCCCATGAGCACCAACGTGCTTCAGGATCTCCACGATGGCATCGCCTTCACGGACAACAACACGATAAACGCCTCTGGCTTCTCGCACCTTGGCAAACACATCAAGTCTTCTAGCAATACCGACCAAAGCCATGGCAGCTTCGTTACCAGGAGCTGTGATCTCTAGCGTTGCTGACCGTCCAGGGTCAGTTAGTGAACCATGGGCGAGAATGGCTCCACGCCAAACAGCTTCAGCATCAGCCTTGCTGCCGGATACCAATGCGGCAGGTAAGCCACGAACAGGACGGTTCTTGGTGTCAATCAAACCAGTTTGACGAGCAAGAATCTCAGCATTATCTGTGACCTTGATTCTGTAGTGGGTGCTCTTTCGGATTCCTCCAGCTGCTATGACAGCAAGTTCGCTCTCGACTCCATACACTTCAGTAAGACCTTTGCGAACCCTGCGTGCTAGTTGTGCGGTGTCGACTTCAACTTCAACCACAATCTTGCCGGCAACTAGATGAAGTCCACCACAGAAGCGCAGAATGGTAGCGAGCTCTGCAGCTCGAACTGTGCTCTTAGATACCTCTACTCGAGCAAGCTCATCTTTAAGTTCAGCTGTTAAAGCCATTACTACTCTTTTCCTAGGTCTCTGTGCTTGATGCTTACTTCAATGCCTGCGTAATCTTGTAGGCGTTTAGCGATTTCAACTGCCGTTGCAACAGATCTGTGCTTGCCACCTGTGCAACCAATTGCAAAAGAAACTCTCTTGCGGTTCTCGCGAATATATCCATCTAGCACTGGCTTTAGTGCTGCAACGTAACTGTTGATAAATTCCTGTGCACCTTGTTGAGCTAGCACGTAATCCGCTACCTGCTTATCTTGACCGTTGTAAGGCCTAAGTGCTTCGTTCCAGTATGGATTAGGAATGAAACGCATGTCCGCAATCATGTCGGCATCGCTTGGAGAGCCATATTTGAAACCAAAACTTTGAATAATCAACTTGAGTTTGCTTGACTGCTCATTTGAAAAACTCTCGGCAATCTTTGAACCAAGTTCATAAATGTTGAGATCACTACTATCAATTACTAAATCTGCTTGCTCACGAAGTGGAAGTAAGCGAGCCCGTTCAATGGCAATTCCGTCGGATATGGTTCCATCGCCTTGAAGCGGATGAGGTCGACGTACCTGTTCGAATCGCTTTATCAAAGCCGAATCATTTGCTTCTAGGAATAGCACCTGAACATCAATGTTTTCTGATTGCAAGGATGCGATGTGTTCGTTTAGATCTTGGAATAACTCGCCACCACGGGCATCAATAACTACTGCAAGTCTTGGCAAAGCTCGCTCTGTGATTGAGAACAACTCGGCCATTGGCTTTAGCATCTGTGGCGGCAGGTTATCCACCACATACCAATCCATGTCTTCCAAGGCATTGGCAACAGTTGATCGTCCCGCTCCAGACATGCCAGTTACCACAAGTAACTCGTATGACTTTGAAGTGTTCAAGTCGGTCCTTTCAACTGCCTAGTGCTAACTCTAACCACTTTGCGACACGCCCGAGTTCCAAAAGCCAAATTGGCATAATCTCTAGGAATCTGAGGACGCCAGGGTTTCCGCGATAGAAGCGGCCAAAACAGGCCCAATTCCCGCCACTTCGGCTATTTCATCCACACTGGCAACTCTTAGCCGCTTAGCTGAACCGAACCTTCTAAGCAGGGCTGAGACCCTTTTCTCGCCTAGCCCCTCGATAGCACCCAGCTCAGTCGCAATAGTGGATTTACGCTGCTTTCGCTGGGCAGTGATGGCAAAACGGTGGGCTTCATCCCTGATTCTTTGTAGTAAAAAGAGTGATTCTGAACCTCTAGGCAAGATCACCGGGAAAGAGTTATTTGGCAACCAAATCTCTTCAAGTCTCTTAGCCAAACCAATAACAGCTAGATCTTCGATGCCTCTATCAGCTAAGGCTCGGGCAGCTGCATTGACCTGAGGTTGACCCCCATCAACTACCAATAAACCAGGTCGATAACTGAACCTGTTCTCATTGTCTTCAACACCTGCGACCAGATACTTCAACCTTCTAGAGAGTGTTTGGTACAGAGAATCTGTGTCATCGCTGGAAGATTCGATATTGAACTTGCGATAAAGATTCTTTTTAGGCAGGCCATCTTCGAACACCACCATTGATGAAACAATGCCTGTACCACCTAGGTGCGAAACATCGAAACATTCGATTCGAAGTGGTGCAGTTTTGAGATTGAGTGCCTTCTGCAGTTCTGTAAGGGCTTCGGTCCTGGCACTAAAGTCTGCTGTTCTACGCATTTTGTATAGACCCAGTGCATGCTTAGCGTTCGTATAAGCCGTTTCTGCAAGAGCGCGCTTATCCCCTCGCTGTGGAATGCGCAGATCAACTTTTGAACCTCGTATCTCTGATAGCCATTGACCTAAGGCACCTGAGTCTGCAGGAAGTAAAGGAACTAATACTTCACGAGGAACATCAGATGCGAATGTTGCATCCTTGCCATAGACATTCTGAAGTAGATACTCAACAAGCTCGGACTGATCTCTTTCCAGTTCCTTATCAACTACCCAACCCATTACACCGCGGATACGCCCCCCACGAACTCTAAACAAACTTACTGCTGCAGCAAGCTCATCATCAGCTATTCCAAAAAGGTCAGCGTCAGTTTGGTCAGTGAACACAACAGTGCTCTTCTCTAAAACAGTTTCTAAAGCATAAATGTTGTCACGCAGCTTCGCAGCTAACTCAAAGTTGCTCTCATCAGATGCTTTCAGCATTCTGCTTCTAAGAGATTCAACATGTGTCTCATCACCGCTTTGCAGGAAGTCTGTGAAACCCTTTGCAAGCTCTTTGTGTTTGTCGGGAGTAACTCGAGACACACAAGGCGCTGAACACTTACCAATATCTGCCAGTAGACAAGGTCGGTTAGTTGATTTAGCAGTATTGAATACACCTGATGAACATGACCTAATTGGATAAACCTTTAGCAAACTGTCTAATGTGTCTCTAATTGCCCAAGCTTGCGTATAGGGACCAAAGTACTTTGCTCCCTTGATTTCTCTGTTTCTAGTGATGAAAACTCTAGGTGTCTTATCGGCCATAGTGATCGCTAGGTAGGGGTAGGACTTATCGTCCTTGAACCTAACGTTGAAAGGAGGGTTGAATTCTTTGATCCACGTAAATTCAAGTTGCAGAGCCTCAAACTCTGTTTTGACTATCGTCCAATTGACATCTCTTGCTGAAGAGACCATTCTTCTGGTCTTCTCCTGCAAGGTGTTAATGGGCGCAAAGTATGAGGTCAGTCTTGCTCTCAGGTTCTTAGCTTTGCCAACGTAGAGAACTCGACCATTCTCATCAAGGAAACGATAGACACCGGGATTAGTAGGTATCTCAGAGCTCTTTGGCCTAAAGCTGAGGTCGTTGGCCATTTTTAGCTAAGTATTTCCTTGAGGAATTTACCTGTGTGAGACTTAGTTGACTTAGCTATTTGTTCTGGTGTTCCAACAGCAACTACTTCGCCACCCTTGGAACCACCTTCAGGACCGATGTCAACGACCCAGTCAGAACTCTTGATCACATCAAGGTTGTGTTCAATTACGATTACGGTGTTTCCTTTGTCAACTAAACCATTGAGAACTAAAAGCAACTTACGAACATCTTCGAAGTGCAGTCCTGTTGTTGGCTCATCAAGCACGTAAATGCTGCGACCATAGGATCGCTTTTGAAGCTCTGTCGCTAACTTAACTCTCTGAGCCTCGCCACCGGAGAGTGTTGTAGCACTCTGACCCAAACGGACATAACCCAAACCAACATCAACCAAAGTGTCAAGGTATCTTGCGATTGAAGTTATTGCTGCAAAGAATTCTGCTCCTTCAGCAATCGGCATCTCTAAAACTTCGGCGATTGATTTGCCCTTGTATTTAACCTGAAGGGTTTCCCTGTTATATCTGGCACCGTGGCACACTTCACAGGAAACGTAAACGTCAGGTAAGAAGTTCATCTCAATCTTTAGGGTTCCATCACCGCTACAAGCTTCACAGCGACCACCTTTGACGTTGAATGAGAACCTACCCTGCTGGTAACCGCGAGCCTTAGATTCTTGAGTATCGGCAAAGAGTTTGCGAATGTGGTCAAATACACCGGTATAGGTTGCCGGGTTAGACCTCGGAGTTCTACCGATAGGGTTCTGGTCAACGTGAACTACCTTGTCTAACTGATCTAAACCTTCGACTCTGGTGTGTTTACCAGCTGCTCCCTTAGCCCCATTGAGTTTGTTAGCAAGAACTTCATAGAGCACATCATTGACTAGTGAAGACTTTCCAGAACCACTGACGCCTGTAACAGCGGTGAATGTGCCTAGCGGGAAGGTAACGTCGATGTTCTTAAGGTTATTTTCTCTGGCACCAACAACTTTGATCTGTCTACTTGAATCGATGGGTCTGCGCTTTTTAGGAGTTTCGATAGATTCTCTACCACTAAGGAATGCGCCAGTGATCGACTCCTTGTTAGTAAGAATTGCTTTGTAACTGCCGCTGTGAACTACCTCACCACCGTGAATACCAGCTCCAGGGCCAATGTCGACTAACCAGTCGGCAGCCTTGATGGTGTCTTCATCGTGCTCAACAACTATCAGAGTGTTACCTAGGTTCTTTAATCTGATAAGTGTTTCAATTAGTCGCATGTTATCGCGCTGATGAAGACCAATACTCGGCTCATCAAGAACATACAGGACACCGGTAAGTCCTGCTCCGATTTGGGTAGCCAAGCGAATGCGCTGTGCTTCACCACCCGAAAGAGTTGCTGCTGCTCTTTCCAAAGAGAGGTAATCAAGTCCAACAGCAATTAGGAAATCTAGTCTTGATCTGATTTCTCTGAGAACTTGAGCAGCAATCTTCTCATCACGCTTGTCGAGCTTTAGTTTGTCGAAGAATGCGTAAGACTCTCCCAGGCTCATAAAACAAACATCTGCAATAGAACTGTTGCCAACTTTTACAGCTAGCACTTCAGTTCTAAGTCGAGCGCCATTGCAGTCAGGGCAAGGAGTCTCTCTAAGATACTCAGACCACTTACCTCTAGCCCAATCGTTATCAGCTTCTAGGTACTTGCGTTCAATGTAATTGATAGCGCCTTCAAAGCCAGTGGTGTACTTGAGTTCACGGCCGTACTTGTTCTTCCATTTCATTTGCACTTCGAAGTTATTGCCGTACAAGACTGCTTCTTGAATCTCGTCAGGCAGTTCGTTCCAAGCTGTATTTAGTGAGAAGTCGAGGTCTTTGGCAAGTCCGGTTAGTAGCCGTGTGTAGTAAGAGAACAAGCCTTTGCCCTGAGTTGACCAAGGTCGAATAACACCACCATTGATTGACTCTCCCACATCCCCAATGATGAGTTCTCGATCAACTGCCATCTTTACACCTAGTCCAGAACATGCAGGACATGCACCGAATGGAGCGTTGAAAGAAAATGTTCTAGGTTCAATTTCAGTTAAAGCCAGCGTGTGCTCATTAGGGCAAGACATCTTCTCGCTGAAGTTGCGATACTTGCCATCACCTTTGATATCGACAAAGTCGATAGTTAGTCTGCCACCGGCCACCTTCAATGCTGTTTCGACTGAATCAGTAAGGCGTTGGGTGATATCATCTTTGGCGACCAAGCGGTCAATGACGACGGAGATGTCGTGCTTATAGGTTTTACGCAGAGGTTTTGCGTCGGTAAGTTGGACTACCTCGCCATCAACTACAGCTCTAGCAAATCCTTGACTAATGAGTTCCCTAAATAGGTCAGAGAATTCGCCTTTCTTTTGATCAACGACCTGTGCAAGTATCTGGTACTTAGTTCCAGTCTTGAACTGCATTATCTGGTCAACAATCTGTTGAGCAGTTTGCTTGGTAATCTTCTCGCCACACTCGGCACAGTGTGGAACACCAATACGTGCCCACAGCAATCTCAAATAGTCATGAATTTCTGTGATTGTGCCAACGGTAGATCTTGGGTTTCGGTTGGTTGACTTCTGGTCAATAGAAACAGCGGGACTTAAGCCTTCGATGAAATCAACATCTGGTCTATCAACTTGTCCCAAGAATTGACGAGCGTAAGCACTCAGAGATTCAACATATCTACGTTGCCCTTCGGCAAAGATGGTGTCAAAAGCTAGAGAAGATTTGCCAGAACCGCTAAGACCGGTGAAGACCACCATGGCGTTCTTAGGTATCTCGAGATTCAAGTTCTTTAGGTTATGAACCCGAGCTCCCTTGATGACAAGCTTGTCTTTAGTGGGTATGGCTATGTGCGGCATTCATACAGTTTAACCCCACCGATGAAGCTAAACCTTGTCTATCTGGCGCAAGGTGTATTTGAGTTCACTAATCTCATCCCGCAGCCTGGCTGCCAACTCAAACTTGAGCTCAGAGGCAGCCGATTTCATCTGCTCATCGAGGTCAACTACCAGATCCAAGAGTTCGTCGTAACTAGCGTTCTGGTTAGGTCGAGCTTTTAGTGGACTAATGGACTTATTGCCTGACCGTTTGTTTTTAGCGTTTTCGAGAAGCTCGGCAGTGTCCTGCTCTTCACGCAGAATGCTATCTGTAATGTCAGCAATCTTCTTTCTAAGTGGTTGAGGATCAACCCCAGCGGCGAGGTTGTAGGCAACCTGCTTCTCTCTCCTACGGTTAGTCTCATCAATTG
This sequence comes from Micrococcales bacterium, assembly GCA_947489235.1. Taxonomy (GTDB): domain Bacteria; phylum Actinomycetota; class Actinomycetes; order Actinomycetales; family Microbacteriaceae; genus Rhodoluna. Next base: position 11,560 of record CANLDE010000003.1, on the reverse strand, counting down.
CACGAGCCATCGAGTCAGTTATCCGATCAGCGTACATGTGTACCTCACCGCTTACGTTACGTGCCGCTCTACCTATCGTCTGAATCAAAGAAGTAGTTGAACGCAAGAATCCTTCCTTGTCAGCATCCAAGATGCTCACAAGGGAAACTTCAGGTAGATCAAGACCTTCTCTTAGCAAGTTGATACCAACTAGAACGTCATAAACTCCGCTACGCAGTTCTCTAAGCAATTCAACTCTTCGTAGAGTGTCAACATCGCTGTGCAGGTATCTAACTCGAACACCTGCTTCAGTCAGGAACTCAGTGAGTTCTTCAGACATCTTCTTGGTCAGCGTTGTGACCAGTACTCTCTCATCCTTAGCTGCGCGTACCCTTATCTCCTCTAGCAGATCATCAATCTGTCCTTTAGATGGTTTGATAACAATCTGTGGATCAACAAGCCCAGTTGGTCGAATAATCTGTTCAACTGCTCCGTCTGCTACACCTAGTTCATATTTACCTGGTGTTGCAGAAAGATAAACAGTCTGTCCGACCCTCTCCAAGAACTCAGGCCACTTCAGTGGTCGGTTATCCATTGCTGACGGCAATCTGAACCCGTGCTCAACCAGAGTTCTTTTACGAGATGAATCCCCCTCATACATGGCTCCAATTTGTGGAACAGTGACGTGAGATTCATCTATTACAGTCAGGAAGTCCTCCGGAAAGTAATCCAAGAGACAAGATGGAGATGAACCTGGTTCTCTACCATCTAGATGACGTGAGTAGTTTTCGATACCACTACAAAAACCGAGTTCTCGAATCATTTCTAAATCAAAGGTAGTTCTCATCTTTATTCGCTGGGCTTCCAGCAACTTACCTTGGATCTCAAACTCCTTGACTCTTGCAGCCATCTCCTCTTCGATGGCCTCCAGGGCAGGCCCCATTCGCTCGGCAGAGGTAACGTAGTAGCTCGCAGGATAGACAGAGATGGTGTCCATCGCTCTAACTATCTCTCCGGTAAGCGGGTGTAGCTGGTAGATGTTTTCAATCTCATCACCGAATAACTCCAAACGAATGGCTAGCTCATCATAGACGGGGATAATCTCTATGGTGTCGCCCTTGACCCTAAAGTTTCCACGCGAAAAGTCGTAATCGTTTCTTTGATATTGCATGGACACAAATTCACGGATAAGTTCATCCCGATCAATTGTTTGACCCCTGTGCAGTGGAATAGACATGTCAAGATACTCGCTTGGAGCACCAAGGCCATAGATACAAGAAACTGTTGATACAACAACTACATCTCTTCTAGAAAGCAGGCTCATAGTTGCTGAGTAGCGGAGCCTCTCAACTTCCTCGTTGATCGAAGAATCCTTCTCAATGAAAGTATCGGTCTGAGGAACATATGCCTCAGGTTGGTAGTAGTCGTAGTAGCTAACGAAATACTCAACAGCATTGTTAGGCAGTAGCTCCCTGAATTCATTAACTAACTGCGCAGCCAGAGTCTTATTGTGAGCTAAAACCAGAGTGGGCCGTTGAAGTTTTTCAATTAGCCAGGCTGTGGTTGCTGACTTACCTGTACCTGTAGCACCCAGAAGGACAACGTCCTTTTCACCATTGTTGATTCGCTCGGTAAGTTCAGCGATGGCTGTTGGTTGATCTCCAGATGGCGTGTAATCACTAATTACTTCAAAAGGAGCGAAGGTTCTAGTTGGTTCTTTCACTAAAGTCCTTGCTCATTCATGACTTTGAACTTTTCAAACAACTTAGTTGCATCTGAACTCAGGGCGGCTAGTGACTGATTCGAGTTCAAGATGTAATCAGCTCGAGCTGCCCGCTCAATAGCGCTGGCCTGAGCCTTTATTCGAGATAGTGCCTGCTCTAAGGTCATTCCCCTGGAACCCACTAAGCGTTGAGCACGCTCTGTCTCAGGGGCTTCCACACTAACTACTACATGAAAGGGAAGTTCAACATTTGCCTCAACCAAAAGTGGAACTGCGTAAATCACAATCGAATCAGCTGGCAATGACCGAAGCATTTCTTGGGCTCTAGCCCTAACTAAAGGGTGCACGATGCTCTCGAGTTCTTTTCTCTTGGCAGCATTATTGAAGACAATCTCGCCTAACGCTTTTCTATCTAGATCACCTGTGGCAGTAAAAACTCCTGAACCAAAAGCCTGTCTAATCTTTTCGATACCAACAGTTCCAGGCTGCACAACTTCCCTTGCCAACAGATCAGCGTCTATCTCAATGGCTCCCAGAGCGACCCAAATGCCAGCAACGGTACTTTTACCCGCTGCGATTCCTCCGGTAAGGCCTATCAAGAACATCTTCTAAGCCTAACCCCAAGACAAATAAAAGGCGGGCTGAGCCCAAAGGCCCAACCCGTCTTCGAATCTAATTACTACTCTGCGCTGTTTAGCTTGTCGCGAAGAGCAGATAGTCCCTCATCCTCAGAAAGAGTTCCCTCTGATGCAGTTGCACCTTCAGATGAGGAGGAAGTGGTTGTGCTGGCCTGAACTTCTGGCTTTGCATCAGGAAGCGTTGCTGCAAGAGCGTTAGCTGCTGCGACCTGCTTCTTGTGTTCTTCCCAACGTGCGTGGGCTTCGGAATATTCCTTCTCCCATTTGACCTTCGCCTCTTCGAATCCTGGCTTCCATTCGCTTGTTTCAGCGTTGAAGCCTTCTGGGTACTTGTAGTTACCCTGGTCATCAAAGTCGGTAGCCAATCCGTATAGAGCCGGGTTGAAGTCAGTTCCCTCAGGGTTCACTTCTTCAGTAGCCTGCTTCAATGAAAGTGAAATACGACGACGATCTAGATCGATGTCGATAACCTTCACGAATACATCCTGGTTCACTGTTACAACCTGGCTTGCAAGATCGATGTGCTTAGCTGAAAGCTCACTGATGTGAACAAGGCCTTCAATGCCATCTGCAACACGAACGAATGCACCGAATGGAACGATCTTGGTGACCTTACCTGGTGCGTACTGACCGATTGCGTGTGATCTAGCAAATACCTGCCATGGGTCTTCCTGAGTTGCCTTGAGAGAAAGTGAAACACGCTCTCTGTCCTGATCAACTTCTAGAACCTCAACAGTTACTTCTTGACCAATCTCAACAACTTCGCTTGCGTGCTCGATGTGCTTCCATGAAAGCTCGCTTACGTGAACTAGACCGTCAACACCACCAAGGTCAATGAATGCACCGAAGTTTACGATAGATGAAACAACACCTGTACGAATCTGTCCCTTAGCAAGATCTGCAAGGAATGTGCTGCGGTTAGCAGACTGTGATTCTTCAAGAAGAGCTCTACGAGATAGCACTACGTTGTTACGGTTCTTGTCTAGTTCCAAAATCTTTGCGTCAACGTTCTGACCAAGGTAAGGAGATAGGTCGCGAACACGACGTAGTTCGATAAGAGATGCTGGAAGGAATCCACGAAGACCGATGTCAACGATTAGACCACCCTTAACGACTTCAATTACCAAACCGGTAACAACGCCATCAGATTCTTTGATCTTTTCTACATCGCCCCAAGCGCGTTCGTACTGAGCACGCTTCTTGGAAAGAATTAGTCGGCCTTCTTTGTCTTCTTTCTGAAGAACAAGGGCCTCGATTGAATCACCAACAGAAACAATGTCGCCTGGAGCTGCATCGTGACGGATTGATAATTCGCGTGAAGGAATAACACCTTCTGTTTTGTAACCTACGTCGAGAAGAACCTCGTCGCGGTCAATCTTCACAACGATACCTGCGATTAGATCGCCGTCGTTGAATGATTTTAGGGTTTTTTCGATTTCTGCTAATAGCTCTTCAGCTGTGCCGATGTCGTTTACTGCTACCTGCTTAGGAGCTTTTTCGGTGCTACTTGTCATAGAGAGGATATCTCGATCTTGTTTTTACTCGGGCCAATTACCATTTGTCGCTACAGGCGCAGCAACTCACAACAATTGAACTTGGACTGGATTTGTTTAGGCCCAAAAATGGACCTTTGGAAAGTCTATACGCTCTTTTGACCCGAAACAACGGCGATTAGAGCCTCAAGGACCTTAGCTTCATCAGGGCCATCAACCTCGATAACGAGTTCTTCCCCATATTTAGCACCAAGGCTAAGAACCCCCAGAATGCTGGTCCCTACAGCCTTTTTACCAACCCGATTAGAGATGTTCACCTGGTGACCACTTAGCGAGGCCAACCTGACAAAATCAGCGGCCGGTCTGGCATGCAACCCTACCTCTGTGCCCACAACCACACTGCCCTTGACCATTAGTGAGCAGCCTCATCCCAGCTCTTACCAATACCAACGCTGACATCTAGCGGAACTGCCAGTGTGGCAGCCTCAGTCATGCCCTGAATCACTAGTTCTTGAACTTTGGCAAGCTCGCCCTTGGCTACCTCGATCACTAACTCATCGTGCACCTGAAGAAGAATGCGGCTTTTGACCTTGGCCTTGACCAATGCCTTATCGACATTGATCATGGCTGTCTTCATGATGTCAGCGGCAGTGCCCTGGATCGGTGCATTTAGCGCTGCTCGCCTAGCGTTCTCCTTGACCGCAAAAATCTTGCTTTGGAGGTCAGGGAATGGTCTTCGTCGACCAGCAATGGTTTCTGTGTAGCCGCGGAGCTTGGCTTCTTCGACTACTTCGCTGAGATATCTTCTAACTCCACCAAAGCGGTCAAAGTAATCGGCCATTAGTTGCTTAGCATCCGCGTTAGTTATTCTCAGTTGTTTGGCTAAACCATATTCGCTTAGCCCGTAGACAAGTCCATAAGACATCGCCTTGACCTTGGAACGCATTGCTCCGGTTACCTCAGCAGGCGGGACACCATAGATTCTTGAACCAACAAACTTGTGTAGATCCTCACCTGACTTGAAAGCTTCAATCAAACCTTCATCCTGGCTTAGATGAGCAAGAATGCGCATTTCAATTTGCGAATAGTCTGCAGTTAACAAAGTTTCGAAATCTTCGCCAACGATGAAGGCATCTCTGATTAGTCTTCCTCTGTCGCTTCTAACCGGAATGTTCTGTAAGTTTGGGTTCTCAGACGAGAGTCTTCCTGTGGAAGTTCCTGTCTGAACATAGGTTGTGTGGATGCGAGAGTCAGTACCAACAGATTTGCTTATAGTTTCAACAATCTGTCGAATCTTGGTTACTTCACGGTGAGCCAGCAGTTTCTCAAGGAACGGGTGCCCGTTCTGTTCAAAGAGAGTTGTCAAAGCTTCAGCGTTAGTTGAGAAACCAGTTTTAACCTTGCTGGTACCTGCCATACCTAGATCTTCAAACAAAACAGTTTGCAATTGTTTAGGCGAGGCTAAGTTGATTTCCTTGTCAATAATTTCGAAACAATCATTTGCAATCTTGGTTATCTCTGTGTCGAGTCTCTTAACTAACTTGGCTAACCCTGCAACGTCAACTGTTATGCCAGTGTGTTCCATTTTGGCTAACGGGTTACTTGAAGCCAATTCAACCTGATTATACACATCAGTCTGTTTTGACTTCTCTAGGACACTTGTTAGTGCCTGATTGAGTTGGAAGACATGCCAAGCCAAAGAGGATAGATCCCTCTCCGGTTGAACAAGTTCTTCCTCGGATTCAGTCTCCAACTGAACACCTAAATACTCAGCGACAAGGGCTTCAGCTTCGAAGCCTCTTCGCAGTGGATTATCGATGTATGCCATAAGCATTGGGTCATCAACTACACCATCTAATTTCTTACCTGTACCTAGGAGAGCTCGTTCAGCTGCCTTGGCATTGAACACGATCTTGGGCTGGGCAGCAGAGAGCCAAGCGTAGAAATCTTTGTCGAACTCTTTAAAGGAAAGCGATGTTCTTGCGCCTTGGTTGGCGATACCGGCACCAAGGATGCTCTCATCCCCGAAATCAAAAAACACAGCGCTTGGTTTAGGTGATGAGTAGATTTTCGCTAAAGCTTCCGCTTTGGTATTAGCCTCTTTTGGCATCAGTAGCTCTACTCTTGTAGCTACTTCTTCCACTACCTCTTGCTCTACAGCTTTGATTTCAGCTGCTGGCTTACTTCCCTCAGCAACACCAAGGCCACGTAACACTCTTTCCAGCAAAGATCTGAAATGCATTTTTGTAAAAGCGTTGCGCACCGCAGTTTCATTGACTGGCTTCATCGCGAAGGCATCAAATGTGTATCCGCAATCGAGGTCACGAACTAAGTGATTGAGTCTTCTGTTTCGAACAGCTAACTGCTGATGTTCACGAAGGCTCTCTCCCACTTTGCCCGGGATGTCATTCTGTGCTGCTAGGACACCTGAGAGATCGCCGAACTGCTGTAACCACTTAGCTGCTGTCTTTGGACCGACACCTGGAACTCCTGGCAGGTTATCCGATGTTTCACCAACTAGAGCTGCTAGATCTGGGTATTGCTTAGCGTGAATTCCATACTTCTCAAGTACAGCTTCATCAGTCATACGCGCCAGGTTCATAACCCCTTTGACAGGGTAAAGAATTGTGACATCGTCTTGAATCAGTTGGAAAGTGTCTCTATCACCAGAGACAATCAGAACTTTGTATCCAGCAGCGGCCCCTTGATCGGCGAGGCTAGCGATAACATCATCAGCCTCATAGTTCTCACGAGTAAGGGTCAAGATGTTCATGGCTGCTAAAGCTTCAGTCAGCAGTTCGGTCTGGCCATTGAACTCAGGTGGAGTTTCCCCTCTAGTGCCTTTGTATTCTGGGTACTCTTCTGTGCGAAATGAATGACGTGAAAGATCGAAGGCGACAGCTAGATGTGTTGGCTTCTCGTTCTGCAAGATGTTTAGCATCATGGAAATGAATCCGTGCACTGCGTTGGTATGTTGACCATCAGGTGTCTTAAAGGCATCCGGTGATAGAGCATAGAACGCTCTGAAAGCCAAAGAGTGACCATCAATGAGCAAAAGAGTAGGCTTGGTCTTGGTCATTTCAATAGCCTAACTTGACCTAAGTGAAACACTCGCTAACTGGGCTAAGAGGTAATTATGTCTTCAGAACTAAGCCCCGAGATGGCTGACTGGATCGAAAAGCGCGGTCTAGGCGAACTTGCCGATCGGATGGGAATCAAGATTGTTTCCATGAACGGCACCCACGGGGTAGCAACCATGCCCGCTGAAGGCAACAAGCAACCTCGAGGCATTGTGCATGGTGGAGCATATGTTGTTCTTGCTGAAACTTTAGGCAGCATGTGTGCAACACTGGCCGCTGGACCAGATAGACATGCAGTGGGTATCGAAATCAACGCCTCTCATACTAAAAGTTGCACAGAGGGTCTTATTACAGCAACTGCCAGAGCTATCAACATCGGTCGCAACCTAGCAACCCACGAGGTAACGGTGGACGATGACAAGGGTAACCGGTTGTCAACAATTCGTATTACAAATTTTCTAAGGGATAACCGCTAGTTCTTCTCAGCCAACTGTTCAATTACAGTTTGTGCCACTTGCTTCATGGATAAACGTCTGTCCATAGACGCTTTCTGAATCCATCGAAAAGCTTCTGGCTCATTGAGCTTCATCTTCTCGGTTAGTAGACCTTTAGCTCTATCAACCAATTTTCTGGTTTCAAGCTTTTCGGTGATCTCATCTACCTCATTAGCGGCAGTTGTCATTCGCTCGTGCAGAGATAAAGCAATACGCAATGCAGGAATCAGATTGCTTGGATTAAAAGGCTTCACTACATAACTGAACACCCCAGCTGCGCTTGCTCGTTCCACTAGATCTGGAGAGCTGAATGCGGTCAGCAAGACTACGGGAAGATTGTGCTCAGCAAGAACCTCAGCTGCCTGCAAACCGTCAGTGCCAGGCATCTTTATGTCCATCAGCACAAGGTTGGGCTTTAGTTCAAGGGCCAATCGGACTGCTTCTGCCCCATCACCAGCTTGACCGACTACATCAAAGCCTGACTCTTTCAAGGTTTCGACAATGTCTAAGCGGATGATCGCCTCGTCTTCAGCGACAACTACTCTAGGCAGGGTTGTAGTTGGAGTATCCATAGTTTTTACAATACTGGGATAAACGCAAATCTCTGGAATGGTTTAGACTTTTCTTCGTTACAAGCCGAAGTGGCGAAATGGCAGACGCGGAGCACTCAAAATGCTTTGCTCGAAAGGGCGTGTGGGTTCGACTCCCACCTTCGGCACCAAAGATAAAACCCCCAAATTTCTTGGGGGTTATTTCTTTATCTGGCGTACGCCGGAGCTGCTCCGTTGATAGCATCTCCAACTCGATGCACTCTAAGCGAGTTTGTCGAACCAGGGATGCCAGGTGGAGTTCCAGCTACCACAACAACCTCATCGCCGATCTTGGCTAATCCTTTGCCGATTAGAATCTCGTCAACCTGGTGCATCATCTCGTCGGTGTGCTTTACCTCTTCAACTAAGTGCACATTTGAGCCCCAGACCAATGACAGACGTCTTCGAGTATCCTCTGAAGGGGTGAAGGCGATAGTAGGGATCTCATGACGAAGTCTTGAAACTCGTCTTAGCGAGTCGCCACTTTCTGTGAACACACAGATGTATTTAGAACCAAGTAGTTCTGCAATCTCAGCAGCTGCGAGAGTAACCGCCCCGCCGTGAGTGTGTGGTTTGGTGCCAAGCGGTGGAATCCTACCTAAACCGTTTTCTTCTGTGGACTTGATGATGCTAGCCATAGCAGCAACTGTCTCAACTGGGAACTCACCAACGGATGTTTCACCTGAAAGCATCAAGCAGTCAGCGCCATCAAGTACTGCGTTTGCAACGTCGCTAGCTTCTGCTCTAGTTGGCCTGGAAGCTGTGATCATTGATTCAAGCATCTGAGTGGCCACAATTACTGGCTTTGCCCATCTTCTAGATAGTTCAACAGCTCTCTTTTGAACCAGAGGTACCTGCCAGAAAGGAAGTTCAACACCGAGATCACCTCGGGCAACCATCACACCGTCAAATGCGTCAATGATTTCCTCTAGCGCTTCGACAGCCTGAGGCTTTTCAATCTTTGCGATAACTGGAAGGTACTTACCTTCCTCTTTCATGATCTCGTGCACACGCACGATGTCGGATGCGTTTCTAACAAAAGAGAGCGCAATCATGTCAACACCTAGACGGATGCCCCAGCGTAAGTCTTCTTCATCCTTCTCACTTAGAGCTGGAACGTTTACTGCTACACCTGGTAAGTTGATGCCCTTGTTGTTACTGATTACTCCTGCTACTTCAACAACTGTGGTCACTGACTTATCGTCAACTGCGGTGGCACGAAGGCCAACCTTGCCATCATCAATAAGGAGAACATCGCCCACATTTACATCGCCTGGTAGACCTTTGAAAGTTGTTGAGCAGATGTTCACATCGCCTTGAATATCTTCAATGGTGATTGTGAAGGTAGCACCTTTGGTTAGAGTTACAGGTCCATCGGCAAAGCGGCCTAGCCTGATCTTTGGACCTTGAAGGTCAACAAAGATTCCCACTGGCTTATCCAGGTCATTAGCTACCTGTCGGACAATTTTGTAGAGACCCTCATGAACGTCATAGCTACCGTGGCTAAGGTTCATTCTTGCGACGTCAACACCTGCTTCAACAATTGCTTTGATTGATTCGTAGGTGGATACTGCCGGCCCTAGGGTCGCAATGATTTTGGCGCGTCTCATATTTTCCTTTTGACTTGTGATGCTTTGACTAGCCTACCCAACGGTTAGGCGTGAATTCCGATGTCGCTAGGTTTTACAGGCGCAGGCAACGAGGTAGAACCCTCTAGGTATTCATCAATTGCTGCCGCAGCTGCTCGTCCTTCAGCAATCGCCCAAACTATAAGGCTCGCTCCGCGACCAGCATCTCCTGCCACGAAAACTCCATCAACGTTTGTTGCATACTTTTGATCTCTTGCCAGGTTGGCTTTCTCGTCAGTCTCCAAAGACTGTGAGTCAACAGCAATAGCAGTTTCAGGACCAGTGAAGCCAAGAGCTAGAAGAACTAGGTCTGCTTCAATAACAGTCTCAGTGCCTGGCCTCGGAACTCTCCTGCCATCAACGAACTCTGTCTCAGCGATCTCGATACCAGTAACTTGACCATCTGAGCCAAGGAATCGAACTGTGTTAGCAAGATATTTTCTCTCGCCAAACTCTTCGTGCGCACTAGCAATTTCAAACAGGTTAGGGAAGGTAGGCCATGGTTGGTTTTCACTGCGCTCAGCAGGTGGTTGATTGCCGATAGCCAAAGTAGTAACAGAAACTGCACCTTGGCGTGTAGCGGTTCCTAGGCAGTCTGCTCCAGTATCCCCGCCACCTAAGATGACCACTTTCTTTCCGCTAGCAACAATCTGATCAGCAACTTCTTGGCCTGCTACTGTCCAGTTAGCTTGGGTTAGATAATCCATGGCAAAGTGAACACCTTTTAGTTCCCTGCCTTCAATCTTTAGATCTCGAGGCTTTGGAGCTCCTGTGGCGACAAGAACTGCCTCATACCTTCTAAAGAGGTCATCCCAAGTTATGTCGGTACCGATGTTCACTCCGGTACGGAATCGTGTACCTTCAGCTTCCATCTGCTCAAGTCGGCGATCGATGTGGTGTTTTTCCATTTTGAAATCAGGAATACCGTATCGAAGAAGTCCACCAATCTGCTGATCTCTTTCGTACACCGCAACGGTGTGACCTGCTCTGGTTAGTTGCTGAGCTGCAGCTAGACCTGCAGGACCAGAACCAACGATGGCAACTGTTTTACCAGTCATGCGCTCTGGAGCATGAGCCTGCACCCAACCTTTATCAAAGGCCTGTTCAATAATTGATGCTTCAATCTCTTTGATAGTCACTGCTGGTTGATTGATGCCTAATACACATGAGCTTTCGCAAGGTGCTGGGCATAGTTTTCCAGTGAACTCCGGAAAGTTGTTGGTAGCGTGCAATCTTTCGATTGCGCTTTTGCCATCTTGACGCCAGGTTAGATCGTTCCATTCCGGAATTAGGTTACCAAGTGGGCATCCTTGATGACAGAACGCAATTCCACAATCCATGCATCGACCAGCTTGGTTCTTCAGTACTGCTGGATCGGTAGGCTCGTAAACTTCTTTCCAGTCCTTGATACGAACTTCGATAGGACGACGCTTGGCGGTCTCTCGCTCTGTGACTTTTAGGAAACCTCTAGGATCTGCCATTTGCGCTCACCTCCAATATTCTTTGCCAAACTGCAGCGCCTGCAACATCTTCACCGTTTAGGACAGCAGCTGCTTGAATCTTCTTTACGTTTGCGTAGTCCCTAGGAAGAACCTTAGTGAAATCTCCTACAGACACCTCGAACTCGGCTAGCAATCTCGCAGCTAACTTCGAACCAGTTTCAAGTTCATGTCTAATCAACAAAGCCTGTAGCACTGCTGTATCTGCATCATCGAGAGGAAGTAAATCAATTTCACCGTCAGTTAGCGCGCTATGGTTCACCAGATCTGCTCGCAGTTTGTAAATGTAAGCAACTCCACCTGACATTCCAGCTGCAAGATTTTTACCGGTTCTACCTAGGATGACTGCAGTTCCTCCAGTCATGTATTCCAGACCGTGATCGCCAACTCCTTCAACCACTGCAACTGCACCAGAGTTTCTAACAAGGAATCTTTC
>CANLDE010000002.1 GCA_947489235.1 Micrococcales bacterium | reverse complement strand
GTAGTTGGCATACCTGGCGATCGTGAATTGGAAATGAAGCGTGCTGAGATTGCTTTTGCAGGTTATGAAGTTGAAACCGCTAATGATGAAGATTTTGAAAAACATCCTGAGCTAGTAAAAGGCTTTATGGGACCAGTAAAAAATGGTTCGCAATTCTTAGGTGAGAAAGCAGAGTCAAAGATTAGGTACCTCTTGGACCCTCGGGTTGTTGCAGGCACCTCTTGGATTGCCGGTTCAAATGAAAAAGATAAGCACACCTTCAATTTGGTTATGGGTAGAGACTTCACTGCAGATGGCGTTGCTGACCTAGCTGAAATTAGAGCAGGCGATCCAGCACCTGATGGTAGTGGACCTTTGGAATTGGCTAGAGGAATTGAAATTGGTCACGTTTTCCAGCTCGGTAGAAAATATGCTGAAGCATTGGATCTGAAGGTTCTTGATGAGAACGGCAAGCTAGTGACCGTAACCATGGGTTCTTATGGAATCGGTGTTACTCGCATCATTGCCGTTCTAGCTGAAGCCAATAATGATGAAAAAGGTCTGATTTGGCCTAGCTCTGTTTCGCCAGTGGACATCCATGTTGTGGCAGCCGGTAAAGACGATGTTATTTATGAAACTGCTGCCCGTTTGGCTCAGGAACTAGAGGCTAAAGGCAAATCTGTTCTTTTGGATGACCGGTTGAAGGTAAGCCCAGGAGTGAAGTTCAGTGACGCTGAACTACTGGGAATTCCGCAAATTGTGATTGTTGGTAGGGGACTGGAAAGCGGAGAGGTTGACCTTTGGGATAGACGCTCTGGCGACCGACGCTCAGTCAATGTAGAATTGGCAGTAACCGAGCTCACCTAGCTAAAAACTTTGTGGCTCGCATAACTTACTAGCGGCCAGGAGGCGTTTCATGGACATCGATTTAGGTGCTCTTCGACTTGTAGAAAGAGATCGAGAAATTCCTTTCAACGAACTCGTTGAAATTATTGAAGCCGCAGTTGAAGCCGCCTATCACAAGAGCGTTGGTAACAGCGATCCAGCTCGTGCTGTCCTTGATCAAAAAACAGGCAAAATCGTCATCATGGTGCCAGACACCGAAGAACGAGATGATGCAGGGGACTTGATTGTCACTCTTCCTGATGGTTCTAAGGTTCCAGAAGTAGATAAGACGCCTGAAAACTTTGGTCGAATTGCTGCTAACGCAGCTAAGCAGGTTATTGCTCAACGCATCAGGGGAATCTCTGATGAAGGCCTATACGGTGAATTCAAAGCCAAGGTTGAGGACATTGTTGCCGGTGAAATCCAGCAGGGACCCCGTTCATACATGGTTTATGTCAAACTTGGCGATGCTGAAGCGATCATGCCTCCTGAAGAGCAGGTGCCTGGCGAAGATTACTCTCACGGCAAGAGAATGCGTTTTTATGTGACCAAAGTTGATAAAAACGTCAGAGGCCAAGTTCAAATCAATGTTTCCAGAACTCACCCAAGCCTTGTTAGAAAGCTTTTTGCCCTTGAGGTCCCTGAAATTGCAAGTGGACAGGTTGAAATCGTCCAGGTTGCTAGAGAAGCAGGTCACCGAACCAAAATTGCAGTTAGAACATCTGTTGCGGGCCTAAATGCTAAAGGTGCCTGTATTGGTGAACTAGGCCAAAGAGTTAGAGCAGTAACAGCAGAGTTGAACGATGAGAAGATCGACATCGTTGATTATTCAGATGATATTGCCAAGTTTGTGGCTCAAGCGCTATCTCCAGCCAAGGTTTCAGCGGCATTCGTGGTCAATGATGGCACAGCAGCTAGGGGAGAACACCCTAAGGTTCGCGTGCTAGTTCCTGAGTACCAGTTATCTCTAGCTATTGGTAAAGAAGGCCAGAATTCACGCCTAGCCAGCAAGCTAACTGGGGCCAAGATCGACATCATGGCTGATGATTTAGAGGACGAGGAATAAAGATCCGCCTCAGCCTGTTACCTTAAAGGCTAGAGCTTAAGCGAATGCAGGCATTAGAATGTATCCAGTTAGAACTTGCGTTGGCTGTCGCCAGCGTGGCAACCGATCAGATTTGGTTCGGATAGCCAATTTTCAGGGAAACCTGAGTGTTGATTCCGATAAGAAACTGCCCGGTCGTGGCTCTTGGCTTCACAAGAAAACGAAATGCCTCGAAACTGCGGTTGAGAGAAAAGCCTTTGGGCTAGCATTCCGCGGGAAAGCTGACCTTGAGCAAGTAACTGATTTAGTCAAACAAATAGAACAGGCCGAAATGATGTTAGAGAACTAATGAGCACCTCGAAATGAGTTCCTCAAAGCTTTAAGCCTGCCCTGACTGGGGTGGGTCCCAGACAGGAGATATAAAGTGGCGCTACCACGCGTGTACGACATTGCCAAAGAGCTCGGTATTGAAACAGCCGAGGCACTGGCCAAATTAAACGAACTAGGCGAATACGTCAAGAGCGGTTCGTCAACTATTGCCCCTCCGGTGGCAAACAAACTTAGAGCGGCATACCCGAACGCTAAGCCGAAGGAAGAAGCCCCTAAGGTCGAGAAAGCTCCAGCTATGCCAAAAGCCACGAAGGCTTCTGCTAAATCTGCTGAGGTTACTGAAGAAGTTAAGCCTGCTGATCCAGAGGCCCCTGCCGAAGCAGCAGCTCCTGTAGCTCCTGTAGCTCCAACACCAGGTATCCCTCGTCCAGGAAACAATCCTTTTGCTGCAGCACAGGGCATGGGTATTCCTCGTCCGATGGCAAGACCGGGTAACAATCCTTTTGCATCTAACCAAGGTATGACAAGACCTGGTCAAGCCAACCGACCTGGTGGTCCGCGTCCAGCTGGTGCAGGTGGCCCATCTCGTCCAGGTGGAGCTCCAAGACCTGCTGGTGCTGGTGGAACTTCTCGTCCAGGTGGATTTACTCCACGTCCAGTTGCAGGTGCTCCTGGTGGCGCTCCAGGTGGAGCTCCTGCTTTTGGTGCTCCTGGTGGTCGTCCAGGTGCTGGTGGTCGCGGTCGCGGTGGTGGCGCAGCTGGTGCTTTTGGTAAAGGTGGCTCTAGAAGTTCATCTAAGGCTAGAAAGTCGAAGAGAGTAAAGAGAGAAGAATTCGAACAGCGTTCAGCTCCAAGCCTTGGTGGTGCAGTTGTTCCACGCGGTGATGGCACCACGGTAGTTCGTCTGCGCAGAGGTTCTTCTATTCAAGACTTCGCAGACAAGATTGATGCCAATGCTGGTCAGCTGATCACGGTGCTATTCCACCTAGGTCAGATGGCTACAGCAACCGCATCTTTGGATGAAGAGACATTCCAGATTCTTGGAGAAGAACTTGGTTACAAGCTTGAAGTTGTTTCAGCAGAAGATGAAGAGCGTGAACTATTCGATTCATTCGGTCTTGATATTTCAACTGAGTTTGAAGAAGACGAAGATGACATGGAATACCGTGCACCGGTTGTCACAGTTATGGGTCACGTTGATCACGGTAAGACTCGTTTGCTTGACAAGATTCGTAACGCTAACGTTCAAGGTGGTGAAGCTGGTGGTATTACTCAGCACATCGGTGCGTACCAGATCCACAGCATGCACGAAGGTGTCGACAGAGCCATTACTTTCATTGATACTCCAGGTCACGAGGCTTTCACAGCTATGCGTGCTCGCGGTGCTCAGGTAACAGATATTGCAATCTTGGTTGTTGCAGCTGATGACGGTGTTATGCCTCAAACAGTTGAAGCACTGAACCACGCACAATCAGCAGGGGTACCAATTGTTGTTGCTGTGAACAAGGTTGATAAAGAGGGAGCCAACCCTGCCAAGATCCGTCAACAGCTAACTGAGTTCAACCTTGTTGCTGAAGAGTATGGTGGCGATGTTATGTTCGTCGATGTTTCTGCACTTACCGGTGCTGGAATTGAAAACCTTCTTGATGCAGTTCTTCTAACCGCTGATGCTGCTCTGGATCTTCGTGCGAACCCTAACCGTGACGCACGTGGTGTTGCTATTGAAGCGAACCTTGATAAGGGTCGTGGATCTGTTGCAACAGTGCTAATTCAGTCTGGAACACTAAGTGTTGGAGATTCGATTGTTGCAGGTGCAGCTCACGGTCGTGTACGTGCGATGTTCAACGAGAACGGTGAAGCAGTTGAGTCTGCAGGCCCATCAAGACCTGTACAGGTTCTAGGGCTGCAGTCTGTTCCTCGTGCCGGTGACACTTTTGTTGTTACCGAAGATGAGCGTCAGGCAAGACAGATTGCTGAAAAGCGCGAAGCTGCTGATAGAAATGCTCTGCTTGCTAAGACTCGTAAGAGAGTTAGCCTGGAAGACTTCACCAAGGCATTCGAAGAAGGCAAGGTTGAATCACTCAACTTGGTCATCAAGGGTGACGTATCTGGTGCTGTTGAAGCTCTTGAAGATGCACTTCTCAAGATTGAAGTTGATGACTCCGTTGCACTTCGCATCATCCACCGCGGTGTTGGTGCTGTTACTGAGAGCGATGTGAACCTGGCAACAGTTGATAACGCGATCATCATCGGATTCAATGTGAAGCCTGATAACAAGGCGAAGGAACGTGCTGACCGTGAAGGTGTTGACGTTCGTTTCTACTCAGTTATCTATGCTGCCCTTGATGACATTGAGAAATCACTTAAGGGAATGCTTAAGCCTGAATACGAAGAAGCTGCCCTTGGTTCAGCTGAAGTTCGAGAGATCTTCAAGTCTTCAAAGGTTGGCACAATCGCAGGTTCTATCGTTCGCTCAGGTTCAATCAAGAGAAACAGCCTTGCTCGTATTTCTCGTGATGGCAAGATGCTTGCTGAGAACCTCAAGATTGACTCTCTAAAGAGATTCAAGGACGATGCAACCGAAGTTAAGACTGACTTCGAGTGTGGTATCGGATTGCAAGGATTCAACGAAATCTTGGTAGGCGACATTATTGAAACCTACGAAATGCGTGAGAAGCCGAGGGTCTAATGGTTGATGCAGCTAGAGCAAGAAGACTGGCTGAACGAATCAAGGTACTTACTGCTGGAGCATTAGAGAAGGTGGTTAAAGACCCTGATTTGGGCTTTGTAACCATCACTGATGTTCGAGTGACTCCAGATCTTTCACATGCTCGTATTTATTACACCGTCTTTGGTGACAAGGACCAGCAGAAGATGAGTAGTGAAGTTATTGAGCGCCACCGTGGCAAAATCCGTGGTGAGGTAGGCCATCAACTCTCTATTCGTCTTACTCCAACCATCGAGTTCATCTCTGATGATGTGCCTGAAAGTGCTGCTGCGATGAATGATCTGTTAGCTCAAGCTAGAGCTAGAGACAATGAGCTTAAAAAGATTGCTAAAGACTCTGAGTTTGCGGCGGGGGAGAACCCTTATAAAGAGCCAAAAGTTATCGATAAAGAAGAGAAAGACTAACTTTTGGCTACGCCTGGGTTGTTGCTGGTAGATAAGTCTGACGGAATGACCAGCCATGATGTTGTTTCTAAAGTTAGAAAACTTGCTGGTACCAGAAAAGTCGGTCACGCGGGAACTTTAGATCCAATGGCCACAGGTCTTCTAGTTCTAGGTATCGAATCGGCAACAAAGCTTCTAACCTTCATAGTTGGAGCAGATAAAACCTATGAAGCGACAATTCGTTTAGGCGCATCAACCATCACTGATGATCGAGAAGGTGAAATCCTCAATGAAGCAACTGCAACTCAAATATCTCAAGTAGCAGATGAGCAAATAGTCGCTGAGTTATCAAAACTCAGGGGAGTGATCCAACAGGTTCCTTCAGCTGTTTCAGCAATCAAAGTCAATGGCGAAAAAGCATATGACCGAGTTCGGGCTGGAGAAGTGTTCGAACTCAAATCTAGAGAAGTAACTATTTCAAAGCTTGAGCTTGTTGGAAATCTTAGAAGAAGTGAAAACTTTATTGATTTGGATGTAATTGTTGATTGCTCGAGTGGCACATACATCAGAGCTATTGCTAGAGATGTTGGTAAAGCTTTAGGTATTGGCGGGCACCTTACTGAACTTCGAAGAACTATAATCGGCAGCTTTGCTGTCGAGAATGCCATGAGTCTTCAGCGGTTCGAAGGTTCACTTCCTATCTTGAAATCAGTGGATGCAGCCAGAGGTATTTTGCCAACTATGGAAATTGATGCAGAGCAAACTCTGTTTATTCGTCAGGGTAAGAAAATCTCCGGTGAGATAACAACTAACACAGCGCTTATCTTTGCTAACACCTTGGTTGCTATTGCAGAACCAGCAGGTCCAGCCAGCATTAAGTCAGTTGTTGTTTTCAATGATGAGGATCTAAATGTTTGAGTGGGCCTATCAGCTTCAAGCTATCTTTGCGGCTTTGGTCGGAGTCTTTGCAGTAGGTCTTGGAATCATGAAGAGACCGCCGTCTTGGTGGAGTGTTGGTTCACTAGCTGTAGTTGAGGGCTTATTGCTAGTTCAGTTGGCTGTCTCGATTGCCCTTGTGGCAACGGGCAAGCAGGCAGTGGGCGACACAGTTGAATTCTTTGGCTATTTGATTACTGCTCTTATCGTGCCTCCGGCTGCGGTTGCCTGGGCAGTCATTGAAAGAACTCGATGGTCAACTTTGGTTTTAGGCGTGGCTGGACTTACCGTTGCGGTCATGCTGGTGAGGATGTGGCAGATCTGGTCTGGAATTAGGTTCAGTTTCTAAACTTGTTAACCTGCCGTTAACCATTTTTCTAACTGGTTGTAAGGCTAAAACACCAAACTTGGTCTTATGAGCCAAACCCCTGTGAACCCGCCTGCCCAAGAAAGGCGCAAGCTGGTCATTAAGCCTCTGAGCAAGGGCGATAAATGGTTCTTTAGGTCTACTTCAATTGCTGCTCACTTCGCATTTGTGCTTGTGGCCCTTATTCTTGGCTTCCTGTTATGGAAGTCTTGGCCAGTAATTCAAGGGCAGGGTTTCGACTTTGTTTTCGGATCGACCTGGGATGCCGACTCAGATCCGATGGTGCTCCAACTAGGGCCAATGCTCTGGGGTTCATTACTTATTGCAATCGTTGGAATTATCATCGCTACGCCAATGGCCTTATCGATGGCCTATCTAATTGTTTTTATGTTGCCAAATCGTTTGGCAAGGATTGCAACAACTCTGGTTGACCTTCTAGCGGCCTTGCCTTCTGTTGTTCTAGGTCTCTGGGGTCTGTTAGTTTTCACTCCTGTTGCATCTCACTGGGCTGAAGTTTTGAACTCATACCTCGGCTGGATTCCAATTTTTGGTGTTGCTGATGCTGAAAACGGATTCATGCGTTCGCCATTTATTGCAGGCTGGATTGTTGCGGTAATGATTGTTCCAATCATCACCTCTGTAACCAGAGAAATCTTTAGCCAATTGGATAGAGATCTTATAAACGGAGCACTCGCTCTAGGTGGTAGCCGACTTTCAACATTCAGACGTGTAATTATGCCAACTTCTTCAGGTGGTGTGATTGGTGGAGTTCTTTTAGGTCTAGGCCGAGCTATCGGTGAGACTGTAGCAATCTTCTACGTATTGAACTTAAGCTTCGACATTAACTGGGGAGCTCTTCTTGAGCCTCAGGGAGGAGCAGTTGCTTCTTGGATTCTTGCCCGTTTTGGTGAAGCTAACGGTGCAGAAAAAGATGGTCTGATGGCAGCAGGTCTTGTGCTGTTTGTCGTAACTTTGATCATCAACTACATCGCCAACGTAATTGTCAACAGAGCTCAGCCTTGGAGGAAGAACTAATGTCCTTTAGCGAGAGACCTACTGTTCAGCCTTGGCGCAAGGCTAATCTCAAGAGAAGATTTGAAATTCTACTTGCCGTTGCAATTCCTCTTCCACTGACTATGTTGTTTGCTCTGCTATCAAACTTCGATGTAAACCTTGCACTTATTGCAGTGTTCTTGCCGCTACAGCTAATTGCAGCTGGATTAGTTGGAGTTAGGGCATACGGCAAAAGAGGTATAGGCGATGCGGCCCTAGTTGTTATCACAATTTTCTTCTCAACTTTCGTACTTGTTTTGCTACTTTCGGTCCTGTTCTCGGTCATCGTTGAAGGTGGTAGAGCCATCTCTTGGCAGTTCTTTAGCCAGAACAACGTCTATGTGTCACCAACTACATCATTGGAATACGGCGGCGTAGGGCACGCAATTCTTGGAACATTAATGGTCGTAGGTTTAACTACATTGGCTGCGGTTCCACTGGGTATTGCTATGGCTGTCTATCTAACCCAGAGTCAATCCAAGACGAGGAACCTGGTCAGAACTTTCACTCAGGCTCTATCCGGTCTGCCATCTGTTGTATCTGGATTGTTTATTCTTACAATCATTGAAGCCACTCAGATGGGTAGATCTGGTTTCACCGGTGCTTTAGCACTATTCCCTTTGATGTTGCCGACAGTTGCCAGAGTGGCTGAAGAAGCTTTGAGATTAGTGCCAGTAGATCTTAGATATGCGGCGCTGGCTTTGGGTGCTCCTAACTACCGAGCATTCTTCCAAGTGATTCTTCCAGCAGCTAAATCTGGTTTGATGACAGCGTTGCTTTTGGGTCTTGCTCGTGTAGTTGGAGAAACAGCTCCATTGATTTTGACCATGAACCCAAGTAGCGCAACTTCACTGAATCCATTTGATGGTGGAATGACCACTCTTCCAATATACATCTACAACTATTTGGCAAGTTCATACCAAACCTCTCAAGCCAGAGCATGGGGAGCAGCACTAGTTCTATTGATGCTGGTTGGATTCTTATTTGGTCTGGCCAGAATTCTCAGTAAATCAAAAACCACAAAAAAGAAGGCAAGCAAATGAATAGCTTGAGTACAGCTTCAACTCTTAGCGCAGAAGACATTAGCGTTTGGTTCGGTGAACGTCAGGTTCTTGAGAAAGTTAACCTAACTTTTCCTGCCAACCAGGTAACAGCGCTGATCGGTCCTAGCGGTTGCGGTAAGTCAACCTTTATTCGCACTCTAAACAGAATGCATGAACTTATCCCAGGAGCAGGTCTTGCTGGAGCTGTATATCTTGATGGTGAAGATATCTACAACGAATCAACCGATGCCGTTACCGTTCGCATCAAAGTTGGAATGGTTTTCCAAAAGCCAAACCCATTCCCAACTATGACTATCAAGGACAACATTCTTAGCGGACTTCGACTTAGTGGTCGCAAAATAGAGAACGCAGAAGAATTGGTTGAAACCTCACTTAGAAGAGCATCTATCTGGAATGAAGTCAAAGACCGTCTAAATGACCAGGCTATTTCGCTCTCCGGTGGCCAGCAGCAGCGCTTATGTATTGCTAGATCTCTAGCCATGGACCCTAAGGTGCTTCTTATGGATGAGCCTTGTTCAGCCCTTGACCCGGGCTCAACTCGTCGTATTGAAGAGACAATCCAAGAGCTAAGCGAAACCATGACAATTGTCATTGTTACCCACAATATGCAGCAGGCTCAGCGTGTTTCTGACCAAACCGCCTTCTTCCTAGCCGATGACAACACCCCTGGTGGGGTAGTGGAATTTGGCTCTACAGAGCAGGTTTTCAATGGTCCCATCGACCAGAGAACCAATGACTACGTCAACGGGCACTTCGGTTAATACCAACTGTTAACCTGACATTCGCCTAGGCGAAATGTAAACACAGCCTTAAGTTCTCCTATATTTCCAATAATGAACATATCGAAACTTCGATAACCACACGACTCCAAGGAGAAAAATGCGTAACAAGATTACGACCGCAGTTGCAGCACTAGCCGTTGTGGCAGGGCTGATTGTTTCTGTTCCAGCCCAAGCTGCTGGTGTTTCACTAGCAGGTAAAGGCTCATCATTTGCTAACGGCATGGTCCAGGCATGTGCCGCTGCATACACAACTAACGATGTAACATACACTTCAACCGGTTCAGGTACCGGCCGTTCAGAATTTGCTGCTGGAAACGTCCAGTACGGTCTGACTGACACCGTTTACTCAAGCGGATTCCCAAGCACCAAGTATGTAACCATTCCACTATTCGGTGGTCCAGTTGCTTTCGCTTACTCAGCAGTTGGTGTTGGAGACGGCCTACAGCTAACCCCACAGATCATCTCTGGAATTCTAAAGGGAACAATCACACGTTGGGACGACGCTTCAATCAAGGCGATCAACACTCGTATCAAGCTTCCTAAGAAGTCAATCAAGGTTGCTTACCGTGCATCAGGTTCAGGTACTAACTCAAACCTAACCACATACCTAAACCAGACTGTTGGTGGCTGGACAACCAACAGCAGCGACCTAAAGGCTGCTGCCGGTGGAACAGATTCCTTCAACGCTAACTCAACATCATTTGCTAACTCACAGCTACTTGCTGCATACATCGAAGACAACTCAAACGCTTTTGGTTACTTCGACCTATCAGATGCAATCACAGCTGACGTCGCTATCGCAAAGCTAAAGAACGCTGCTGGAGCATTCGTTGCACCTACAGCATCTGCAGCAGGTCGATTCATCAACGCACAGACACCTCGTGTTACTGACAGTGATGCAACCAACGGTACCTTGAGCATTGACTTCACCAAGGTAATCTCTGGTGCATACCAGTTGTCAATCGTTGCTTACGGTCTAGCTCCTAGATTCGACAATGGCGGTAACACCAAGCTAAAGAGCACTAACGCTTCTAAGCTGGCTGTTCAGAACTGGTTCAACTACATCGTTATGACTTGTGTTCCTGCAAAGGCCGCAACTCTAGGTTATGTTCCAGTTGGTAGCTCACTGAAGACTGCCGTTCTAAAGCAGATCAAGCTAATCGGCTAGTTTCAAAATAGATTGGTTGATGGTGCGGCTGAATATTCAGTCGCACCATTAGCCTGTTAACAGAAAAAAAGAAGGAAGACAGTCATGAAGAGTTCAAGAGTAATCGGAGCAGTCCTTATCTTTGGCACTGCATCCCTTGCCCTAACTGCTTGTGACCCTCCTATGCCTCCAGAGGTTGCTGCGCAGATAGCTGAACAGACTTACACCTGTGTTGAAGGCGAGTCCACAGTTGTTGTGCCTGGCAATATGACTGATTTGCTTACTGGTTGGGCAGATTCGTTGAGCTATGCCTGCGTTGATCCTGAGCCTGCGATGACAATGGTCCAAGGCGATGATGCCTTGACTGTAAACGCTGAAGTTACTGAATACGCTCCTTTATGTGAGGCGGTTACTTCAGTGCCACTAGCTGTTGATGCTGGTGTAATAGTTTTCTACCAATCCGAGATTGCTTCTTTGAATTTATCTGCTGAAAGCATTCAAGGAATCCTAAATGGGTCAATTACCAATTGGAATCAATTGGGTACCGATAACCCTGGAGCAGAGATGCCGGACTTCCCACTGTCCATTCTTCCAACTGCTGATACTCAAGCACTTAAGTCGGTCAACGATTATCTAAAACTCAAAGGTTTGTCTTCCGATAACTCAGTTGTTTCAGCAGTTGATCATCCGGCAATGGAAGATTACGCACTTCTTGAAGATGGCCAGATGGCAATTGTGCCAAACAGTTACGCTGTGGCTCTAGCGCTGTACCCAGCAGCTATCTACATGGGTTTCAATGAAGAATTTCAAGAACCAATTTTGGCAAACCCAGATGTTGCTGGTATCCAGTCAGCTTCTACTCAGTGGTTAATCAGCAAAGACGCAAAGGGTGTGGGAGTTGTGCTCGATGCAAACAAGACTCCAACAGCTCCAGAAGGATCTGACTTTGCCCCTGAGCCTTACCAAATCATTTATCCAGTGAACTTTACTGTTTGTGGAACTGACTCATTGGTTTCTCGAGCAGCAGCCAGATTCATGTTGAGACTTGATTCTCAAGGTGCCCTCGGTGCTTCAAACTATGCACCCCTTCCTGAGCCAGTTCGTATTGAAGCGCTCCTTTCTATAAGTAAAGGCCTACCAACACCAAAGCCGCTACCAACCGAATAGGTCGTTAGGCTTAAGGACATGAGTTCCAAGAGTCAAACAAGAGGTGCAGGCAATCTGGTAATTGCTATTTATGCAGTTTTTGCCCTGTCTGCTTCGGTCAGAGCTATCTACCAGTTACTCAGAAAGTATGACGAAGCTCCTTTGGCTTATTGGTTGAGCCTTGTGGCAGCAATTGTTTACATTGTGGCCACTCTGGCCTTGGCTAAAGGCAATTACTCGCTGGCTAAGAAAACATTAGTTTTTGAACTTGCCGGGGTAATCACCATTGGATCCCTAAGCGTTTTTATCCCAGAACTATTTGCTCATCCAAGTGTCTGGTCATATTTTGGCATGGGCTACGCCTTCATTCCACTAGCATTGCCATTGTTCGGTTTGTGGTGGATTAGAAGGGTTCGGTAATGATTACGGTTTCATCTACCGCAGAAATTCCAGCAGGACTTCCTGAGAGCTCAATAACTATAGGCAAGTTTGATGGCATACACCTAGGTCATCAGCAGCTACTTGCCGAAGCAATTGAATCAGCTGACGAACATCTTTTGATTCCCGTTGTAGTGACATTTGATAGACACCCACATTCGATTCTTAGTCCAGGTACCGAGCCTCAAGCTTTGATTGGCCAACATCAGAAATCGGAACTGCTGGAACAGGCAGGGATTGAACTAGTTCTGAATCTGCCCTTCGACCAGTACTTATCCCAGCTAACCCCTGAAGAGTTTGTTCGCACCGTTTTGGTTGAATCATTAAAGGCAAAGATAGTCACCATTGGTGAAGGTTTCCGTTTTGGAGTTGATCAACAGGGCGATGTTGAAACACTGAAAGATTTAGGTAAGCATTTAGGTTTCCACGTTCGAGTGATACCAAATTATCTAGTCGATGGGGAAGTGGTTTCTACTAGCCGGATCAGAGCATTGCTTTTGGAAGGCAACGTTAAAGGTGCAGCCACGCTCTTGGGCAGATTGCACTCCACTCAAGGTGTAATCGAGCATGGGCTGAAGATTGGAAGACAGATAGGTTTTCCAACGGCCAATATGTCCCGCGATTCTGAAGGGTTCTTGCCCTTAGATGCTGTTTACGCTGGCTGGCTCTATGCCGATGGTGATAGGTATATGACTGCCATATCTGTGGGCATCAATGAGACCTTTGAGGCTGTGCCAAGGCTCTTAGAAGCTCACGTTATTGATGTTCAAGGCCTTGACCTGTACGACAAGATAATCACTGTCGAATACGTAGATTTCATCAGATTGGCTGCAAAATTTGATGGGGTCGAGTCTTTGGTTGCTGCAATCAATAAAGACCTCGACCAAATCAGAGCCATCCTGTCCTAATTTGAACCTCAACTAGCAGTTATCTGCTTTCTTGGCTATGCTTGTGAAGTTGCCGTGAACCGGCCGCGGATCCCAAAGAGCTTTAGACACAAGGTTTATAGCGCCGCGCAGCGAGCCCCGAGAGGACATAAAAATGGCACTGGACGCATCAAAGAAAACAGCAATTATCACAGAGTACGCAACTCACCCAGGTGACACAGGATCTCCGGAGGTTCAGGTAGCAGTTCTAACTGAGACCATCAAGGAGCTAACTGAGCACCTTAAGGACCACAAGCACGACCACCACAGCCGTCGTGGTTTGTTGCTAATGGTAGGTCAGCGTCGTCGTCTTCTTGGTTACCTACAGAAGGTAGACATCACTCGTTACCGTAACCTGATTGAAAAACTAGGTCTACGCCGCTAATTGTTTTTATCAAAAAGCCATCTCTTCGGAGGTGGCTTTTTGCATATCTGATTTAGACTTTATTCATTAGGAATTGATGGGAGTCAATCATGGATTTTGTTGGTGCAATCAAAGCTGGTTTTAAGAACTACGTGAACTTCAGGGGAACAGCTACTCTTCCTGAGTATTGGTACTGGGTCTTGTTTACCTTCTTAGTCAGCCTTGTGATTAGTTTTGATCCCACAGGCACCTTAGGCGTAGTCTTCGCATTTGGAACTTTGCTACCTAGCCTTGGAGTTTTGGTTCGAAGACTTAGAGACGCTGGATTCTCATGGCTTTGGATTTTAACTCCGATCCCAGGGCTCATCCCATTTATTAATGGTCTGATTGTTTTGTTCACTGAGCTTTATAACAGGGGAATAGATGGAAGCATTTGGGACGGCACACAGTCTTCTATAAATGCTTTTGTCACAGAGCTTCTTGCAATCCCTGAGATTACATACGCTTTGGGCTTGATTCTAATAAGCCTGCTCTACTTTTTATTCACATCGTTATTGGTCAACATCATTTTTCCAACCCGTAAGAGCAAGAGCTTTGAAGATGGTAACAAGCGTGTTGCTCCTAAAAACCCTTAGAATCCAGCGATTTCGTAGCTCTTTAAACACAAAACATTCAACCTATAGGTGAATGTCGGGGCCTCTGTTAGGCTATAGGCGAGTCAAAACGGCAGGTTTGCTGGTCATCGGTTGTGAACCTTGGGCATATTTCCCAAGCTTTTCTACTGTTGTCCAGCGCATCCCTCAAATAATAAACGGGCAGAAATTTTGTCGCGGGGACTCAAGTGCATAAAAAGTGAACGTATTTGACGTTTGCCATGCGCTTTCATATGAATAAAACAGAGGAGGGACCATGGAAGGTCCAGAAATTAAAGCACAAGAAGTAATCATCGATAACGGCAAGCACGGTAAGCGTGTTATTCGTTTCGAAACAGGCCGTTTGGCTCAGCAAGCTCAAGGAGCTGCCGCTGTATACATCGACGGAGAGACAATGCTCTTCTCAGCCACAACAGCTAGCAAGACCCCTAAAGATATGTTCGACTTTTTCCCGCTAACCATCGACGTTGAAGAGCGTATGTATGCAGCAGGACGAATCCCAGGATCATTCTTCCGTCGTGAAGGTCGTCCATCCACAGAAGCCATCTTGGCTTGTCGTCTAATTGACCGTCCACTACGTCCATCATTCCCTGATGGTCTTCGTAACGAAATCCAGGTTGTTGTAACTGTTTGGGCAATTCACCCAGACGAGATGTATGACGTTGTTGCTATCAACGCAGCATCTATGTCAACACAGCTTGCAGGTCTACCATTCTCAGGTCCTATCGGTGGTGTGCGTGTTGCACTTATCGATGGTCAGTGGGTTGCTTTCCCTAAGCACTCACAGCTAGAGCGTGCAGTATTCAACATGGTTGTTGCAGGTCGCGTAGTTATCGAAAACGGTAAAGAAGATGTTGCAATCATGATGGTTGAAGCAGAAGCAACTGAAGGTTCATGGAACCTAATCAAAAACGAAGGTGCAACTGCACCTAACGAAGAAGTTGTTGCTCAAGGCCTAGAAGCATCTAAGCCTTTCATCGCTCAGTTGGTAAAGGCACAGCAAAAGCTAGCTGCAGAAGCAGCTAAGCCAACAGCTGACTACCCATTGTTCGCGCCATACACTGATGAGGTTTTCTCAGCCGTTGCTAAGTTGGCTGAAGCAGAACTAGGTCGCATCTACCAGATCGCGGACAAGACAACTCGTCAGAACGAGGACGATGCTCTAAAGGCATCTGTTAAGGAAAAGCTTGCAGAGTCTCTAGATGATGCACAGCTTGCTCAAGTTTCTGCTGCATACAAGTCAGTAACCAAGAAGGTTGTTCGTACCCGTGTTCTAAAAGAAGGCGTTCGTATCGACGGTCGTGGACTGCGTAACATTCGTGTTATCGACTGTGAGACAGATGTTATTCCTCGCGTTCACGGTTCAGCTATCTTCCAGCGTGGTGAGACTCAGATCTTGGGTATCACTACCTTGAACATGTTGAAGATGGAACAGCAGATTGACTCTTTGTCACCTGTGACTTCTAAGCGCTACATGCACAACTACAACTTCCCACCTTATTCAACTGGTGAAGTTGGCCGTGTTGGTACCCCTAAGCGTCGTGAGATTGGTCACGGAGCTCTAGCTGAGCGTGCATTGGTTCCAGTTCTTCCTTCACGTGAAGAATTCCCTTATGCAATCCGTCAGGTATCTGAAGCTCTTGGATCTAATGGTTCAACATCTATGGGTTCTGTTTGTGCTTCGACACTTTCACTATTCAACGCTGGTGTTCCACTACGAGCTGCTGTTGCTGGTATTGCTATGGGTCTGATTTCAGACACCGTTGATGGCAAGACTCAGTACGCTGCCTTGACAGACATCCTTGGTGCAGAAGATGCATTGGGAGACATGGACTTCAAGGTTGCTGGAACATCAGAGTTTGTTACAGCTATTCAGTTGGACACCAAGCTTGATGGTATTCCTACCGATGTTTTGATTGGTGCTCTAAGCCAGGCTAAGGAAGCTCGTTTGAGCATTCTTGACCTAATGAAGGCAGCTATCAACGAGCCTGACGAAATGTCAGTAAACGCTCCACGCATCATCGCGGTGAAGATCCCTGTTGACAAGATCGGTGAAGTCATTGGCCCTAAGGGCAAGATGATCAATCAGATCCAAGAAGACACCGGTGCAGACATCTCGATTGAAGATGATGGAACTGTTTACATTGGTGCTACCGATGGAACATCAGCGGAAGCTGCGCGTGCAATGGTTAACGCAATTGCTAACCCACACGTACCAGAAATCGGTGAGCGCTTCCTAGGTACTGTTGTGAAGCTTGCTACCTTCGGTGCATTCATCTCACTTACCCCTGGTAAAGACGGACTGCTTCACATCTCTGAACTGCGCAAGCTAGCTGGCAAGCGTGTTGAGAATGTTGAAGATGTACTATCTGTTGGTCAGAAGATTCAGGTTGAACTTACCAAGATCGATGACAGAGGAAAGCTATCGCTTTCACCTGTTGTTGAGGGTGAAGTTGCTTCATCTGACGAAGACGAAGAGTAAAGAAAAGTTAGTTCGAGATGAGTGTTACCCAATTTATTCTCGACCAACCCGAAACTGAGTTCACCGCTTCGGGAGGCAGTACGGTTCGCCGTACTGTTCTTCCGAGCGGTGTTCGCGTTTTAACCGAGGTTATACCTGCAGCTCAGTCAGCATCGGTAGCTTTCTCTGTTGCGGTTGGTTCAAGAGATGAGGTTGATGGGCATCACGGCTCGACACACTTCCTAGAACACCTTTTATTCAAGGGCACTAAGACTAGAACAGCGCTAGATATCGCTGTGGCCTTTGATTCTGTCGGTGGAGCATCTAATGCTTCAACTGGTAAAGAACACACTTCCTATTACGCAAGAGTTCAGGACAGAGCTATTCCGGTTGCTGTTCAGGTAATTGCCGATATGCTCACATCTTCTGTGATTGACCCAGTTGAGTTTGAAAATGAACGAACTGTGATTCTTGAAGAACTTGCTATGAATGATGATGATCCACAGGATGTAGCTCACGAAGAGTTCTTTGAAGCCGTTCTTGGGGGACACCCTCTAGGGCGACCAATCGGTGGAACTCCTGCAACTATTAAAGCTGTTTCTCGAGATGCAGTATGGGATCACTACCAAAGAAACTATCGTCCACAAGATTTAGTAATCGCTGCAGCCGGTGGAGTGGATCACGATGCACTTCTTGAACTTGTCAGAGAGAACCTTGAGAGTGCTGGTTGGGATTTGAACCTAACTGCCACACCTCGTCCTTGGCGCGAGCAGAGCTCTAAGCAACTAGAGGTTGTCCCTACCGTCAAAGTAATCAACCGACCTATTGCTCAGGCAAACATTGTTTTGGGTGGGCAGGGACTTGTTGCAGGCGATGAGCGTCGCTATGCGATGGCGATTCTAAACACTGTTTTAGGTGGCGGAATGTCCTCTAGGTTATTCCAAGAGATTCGTGAAAAGCGTGGGCTTGCATATTCTGTCTACTCTTTCAACCAGGGTTACAGCGATGCAGCAGCTTTTGGTTTGTATGCAGGTTGTTCACCACAGAAAGCAAAAGAAGTTATCAAGCTAATGCTGGCTGAACTTCAGAAGGTTGCTGCAGAGGGAATAACCGATGCTGAATTGGCTTTAGCCAAGGGAAACATTTCAGGTGGGCTTGCTCTGAAGTTTGAGAGCACTCAAGCTCGCATGTCTAGGCTTTCTGGAGCAGAGCTAACTGATGGTGAGTTCATCGATTTGGATGAATCGCTAAGTAGGTATGACGCAGTTAGCTTGGCGGATGTTCAAATAGTTGCCAAGCTTATGAGTGAATCTAAGAAGTCATTTGTTGCCGTGGGAGATGTCAAAGCTGACCTCTTTGATGAGTTTGTCTAGATAGTTGATAGGTTATTTTTCATGACAATTAAAGTTGCAGTAGTAGGTGCCACTGGCCGAATGGGTAAGTTAGCCCTAGACATCATCCATGGTGCCCAGGATCTCTCTTTGCATGCAGCTCTAGATTCCAAGAGTGAACTAAGTCAAGCCCTTGGTGCTGACGTAATTTTTGAAGCGACCAACCTAGAAGTAAGTAAATCGGTTGTTGATTTTGCTATCGCTAACAATCAGAAGGTTCTAGTTGCAACTAGTGGTTGGACTCAATCTGCACTTTCTATCATTGAACCTAGAGTCGGCAGTGGTGCTGTAGTTGTAGTGCCAAACTTTTCTATCGGCTCAACCTTGGCATCTAAGTTTGCAGCACAGGCTGCTAAATACTTCGATTCGATTGAAATTATTGAAACTCATCATGCCGGCAAGTTAGATTCACCTTCGGGCACAGCTATTCGCACTGCTGAGCTAATTCACTCAAGTAGGGAAGAAGCAGGTCGCACTCAACCTCTTATTCCAGGCGTTGGTCAAAGCGCTAGGGGTGAAGTTGTTTCAGGAGTTCCTATTCATAGCTTGAGAATCAATGGAGTTTCAGCCAAGCAAGAAGTGAATCTTGGTGGTACAGATGAGTTACTAACTATCTCTCATACCGCTGGATCAGTAAATGCTTACGCCCTTGGAATTTTAGAATCAATCAGATTCACAGCAAAGGCAACTGGCCTGACCATAGGACTAAATAGAGTCCTAGGAATTTGAATATGACTGGTGCCAAACTCGGGGCTGTAGTCATGTCGGCCTTGGTTATTTTGTATATCGCACTACTAGGGCAGCAAGGTTACTTATTTTTTATCCAAGATAACCTCGTTGCTAAAACCATGGGGGTTGCCATCTTGACTCTTCCCGTAGTTGGCTTTTGGGGTATCTTTCGCGAACTCAGGTTCGGACTAGCGGTTGAAAAGCTAGGTACTATCTTGGAGTCTGAGAAAGGCTGGCCAAGTTTCGAGTTTTCACTGAGGCCATCGGGTCGAGCTGTGAAAGCCGAAGCGCTACTGGAGTTCGATAAATACCGAGAAGCCGCCAATGCAGATCCTGAAAACTGGCGAAAATGGTTCGCACTTGGGCTCATCTATGACGCCTGTGGGGATAGAAAACGTGCTCGCATGGCGATGCGTAAAGCAATAGCGACATCTCAAAGGTAAGATTTTCTCCATGTCTGAGATTATTTTTCGTAGCGATGTAACCGTTGAACTTATTCGAGCAAGTGCTGCCGATAGTGATGTGCTTTTTGCCGCTCGCGTGTCAACCCAAGGTGAACAAACCCTTGAAAGTGCAGCTGCGGCCGTAGATGCCAGCGAAGATGAGAAAAAGAGCAAAGGTCTGATCAACTACTTGATGAGAGACCGCCATGGTTCACCATTTGAGCACACTTCAGTTACTTTCTACGTGCAGGCACCAATCTTTGTTTTCCGTGAGTTCATGCGGCACCGTATTGCCTCATACAACGAAGAATCAGGTCGATACCGGGAACTAAACCCAGTTTTCTATGTGCCAGCTCCTGATCGCAACCTAATCCAAACTGGTAAGACTGGTCACTACGAATTCCACCCAGGCACAGCGGAGCAGATTGCTCTAGTTGAGCAGGAGTCTAGAAACATCTCAACAGTTGCCTACGAGTCTTATAAGCGCATGCTTGAGGCAGGTATTGCTAGGGAAGTAGCTCGCATTGTGTTGCCTCTAAACATCTATTCTTCGATGTATGTGACCATGAATGCTCGCGCTCTGATGAACTTCCTGAGCCTTAGGACTAAGCGTGAGGGAACCCATTTTCCGTCTTATCCTCAGCGTGAAATTGAAATGTGTGCCGAGAAGATGGAAGACTTCTGGGCTGAATTAATGCCTTACACCTATGAAGCTTTCAACCTGAATGGTCGAGTCGCTCCTTAGTTTTGGTTCGATTCGCTAACTTTCGACCAGTAATCTTTATCTATGTCGGAAAAAGATAAAAGCCTATTTGGCCAGGTACTAGTTGCCCTGGTAACCCCAATGACCCCTGAGGGTGAAGTTGACTGGGCTGCTACAGAAAAGCACATAGATTATGTGATTTCTAATGGAGCAGACGGAGTTGTTGTCACAGGAACAACAGGTGAGACCAGCACCCTAACCGACGCTGAAAAAGTTCAGCTGGTCAAAGTTGGTAAGAGTGTCTCTGCCGGACGAGCAAAAATCATCACCGGTGGTGGTGCAAACGAAACTGCTCACGCCATACAGCTATACAAAGCTAGTGAAGTAGCAGGAGCAGACGGTGTCATGATTGTCACTCCTTATTACAACAAGCCAACTCAAGCTGGTGTGCTAACCCACTTCAGAATGATCGCTGATGCAACTGATCTTCCAGTCATTCTTTATGACATTCCTGGTAGAACAGGTATCCCAATTCAGTTTGAAACAATTCTTCGTGCAGCTAAGCACCCAAACATTGTGGCTATCAAAGATGCCAAGGGTGATTTTGCTCAGGTTTCTAGAGTGCTCAACGAAACTGATCTAATTTATTTCTCAGGTGATGACAGCAACGTCTTGCCACATATTTCTCTAGGTGCAACAGGTCTTATCGGTGTTACTGCCAACATTGCACCAAAGGCATACAGAGATTTAGTTGATGCTACAAATAGAAATGATTTCAACGCAGCATTAGATGTCCACATGACACTTGAGCCACTGGTTAGAGCAACAATGACTCACGTGCCAGGAACAGTTGCTGCAAAATACATTCTTGATGGACTAGGGCTTATTTCAAGCCCTCGTGTTCGTCTTCCTCTTGTTGGTCCTGAAGAATCTGAAGCTGCAAAGATTGAAGCGGACATTGACAAAGTCGGTAAAGTCTCAGGTTTGGACTTTACAAACTTCCGCCCTGATCGCAATGCAGCAGCAGGTGGTGCTTTGCCTAAGGTTGCAGGCACGACCAGATAGGTTCGTAAATGTTTGAATTACTTCCTGCTCCACCAAGGCTAAAGCCAGGCACTCTAAGAATCATTCCTTTGGGTGGTTTAGGTGAAATTGGCAGAAACATGGCTGTCTTCGAAATCGACGGCAAGATACTCATCGTTGATTGTGGTGTTCTATTCCCTGAAGAACATCAGCCAGGCGTTGACCTGATCCTTCCTGATTTCAACTACCTGAACGACAGACTTGATGACATTGTTGGTGTTGTGCTAACCCACGGCCATGAAGATCACATTGGTGGGGTTCCTTACCTTTTGAAACTCAGAGAAAACATTCCGCTATATGGATCAGAGCTAACCCTTGCCTTTGTTGATGCCAAACTCAAAGAGCACCGCCTACACAGCAGTCAGTATGTGGTCAGAGAAGGCGACCGCAAGGTTATCGGCAACTTTGATTTGGAATTCATCGCTGTAAATCACTCGATTCCTGATGCGTTGGCAGTAGTTATTCGTACCAGCGCAGGAACTGTTTTACACACAGGTGACTTCAAGATGGATCAATTGCCTCTTGATAACAGACTCACTGACCTTAGAGCTTTCGCTCGCTTAGGCGAAGAAGGCTTAGATCTATTCATGTCTGATTCAACTAACGCTGATGTGCCAGGCTTTACTCCGCTAGAAAAAGACATCGGTCCAGTTATCGATGATGTTATTTCAAGAACTCCAGGAAAAGTGATTGTGGCGAGCTTCTCTTCACACGTGCACAGAGTTCAACAGGTAATCAATGCTGCAGCGGCACATAATCGAAAAGTGGCTCTTGTGGGTAGGTCAATGCTTCGGAACATGAATATCGCAGAAGATCTTGGCTACCTAAGTGCACCTGATGACATCTTTATTGAATTCAAAAATGCCACTAGCGTTCCTGAAAACGAAATTGTTTATATGTGTACAGGTTCACAGGGTGAGCCTATGGCTGTGCTTTCAAAGATGGCACATGGTGAACACGAGATAACAGTTGGAGAAGGTGACACAGTAATCTTGGCTTCCTCACTTATTCCAGGTAACGAAAATGCTGTTTATCGAATCATTGATCAGTTAACTCGATTGGGTGCAAATGTTGTGCACAAAGGAAATGCCAAGGTGCACGTCTCAGGTCACGCAGCAGCTGGCGAGTTGCTCTATTGTTACAACATCTTGAAACCGAAAAATGCTATGCCTGTGCACGGTGAATTCCGGCACCTGATTGCCAATGGCAAGTTAGCTGAACAAACCGGCATTCCAGCTGAACGAGTTCAAATAGTTGAAGACGGCTGGGTTGTTGATCTAGTCAACGGTAAAGCTGAAGTAGTTGGCGCTGTTGAGTGCGGGCTACTTTACGTTGATGGTAAGACAGTTGGAAAGATCACCGAAGATGATTTGAAAGATAGACGTATCCTCTCTCAAGAGGGCTTTATTTCAATCTTTGCCGTAATGGACAAAGATTCGGGACGAATAGTTGTTGGACCTGAGATCAGAGCCAAAGCCTATGCCGAGGATGACCATGTCTTTGATGATGTGAAACCCCTGATTGTTAAGGCATTGGCCGAGGCTGCTGCTGAAGGCGTTAGAGACACCTATGCCATGCAACAGGTGATTAGACGCACTATTGGCACTTGGGTCAACCGAAGCCATAGGCGTCGTCCAGTGATTATTCCCGTAGTTATCGAAGGTTAATAAGCCACTGGCGTAACCTTTACAGCCCTGCCTGACCTGTATTGACGGGGGTCGCTGTTATTTTTGAAGTCATGGCTACGCGCAAACCGACTAAACCACGCTCGAGAACGACCTCAGCACGCCCTAAGGCAAAGCAGAGGACCCGCAGCTCAGAGCATAACTGGTTCGTACGCTCACTGTTTTGGTTCTACCTAGCTGGGGCTGCAACCATTGGTTTCTTAGCCAGATCATTTAGTTCTGAGAAGGTCGCCACAGAAGACCGCCGAGATGGCCCACCCTTCCTGCTGTTTTTGCTTGGTGTAGCTGGAGCTATCGTTACTTGGTTCTTTGCCGGCGAGCCTGGTTCCATCGCCACAATTCTCAATGATTACACCGGAGGATTGTTCTTCGGACAGCTATCTGTGGCACTGCCGGTGTTCATGATTGTTTTCTCGATGTATTTGATGAGGCACCCATCAACAGTCAAAGACAACACCAGAGTTGGTCTTGGTTGGGTAGTTCTTCTAATTAGCATCTCTGGCTTCTTTCACTTATTCCATGAAAAGACTCAGCCATCGATGGGGGTTGAAGCCCTCGCTGCCGCAGGTGGTTTGTTCGGTTGGCTGATCACTGTCGTCTTTATTGACACCATCACACCTTGGGGTGCAGGTGCGGTGGTATTCATCTTGGCACTTGGCTCACTTCTTATCATCACCGCAACCGCTCCAAACAAAATTGCAGTTCGATTGACG
Source organism: Micrococcales bacterium (assembly GCA_947489235.1). Classification (GTDB taxonomy): domain Bacteria; phylum Actinomycetota; class Actinomycetes; order Actinomycetales; family Microbacteriaceae; genus Rhodoluna. Next base: position 30,882 of record CANLDE010000002.1, on the reverse strand, counting down.
GAGCTTTACCATCGGCTATTTCCTGGCGCACGAGAACCAAAGGTTCAAAAAGAGCAGGACGACATCGATGATGCATATGATGGCACGAAGGCCCCTTGGTGGAAGAGATCCAAGGAAACAGAAAAAGAAGCTTTTGATACACCTGTGCTAACCGGCCAGGAGACTGTGAGTTTAGAGGAGCTCTTTGAAACTGAAGAAGCTCCTGCTGTGACAGAACCGGTTGCTGTGGTTTTAGATAATGCAACAGAACCTATTGCAATTGTTGCTGAAAGTGCCGAAACAGGAGCTAGCGAAACTATTCCTGCAGTTGAAACAGTGGCAGCACCTAAACCTAAGCGTGCATATGTCCTGCCACCAGTGAGCTTGCTTGCAGCTGGCACACCGCCTAAGGCTAAAACTGCTGCCAATGACACAATTGTTGAATCCCTTGATTCAGTGTTCAAAGAGTTTGGCGTAGATGCAAAAGTAAGTGGCTTTTCAAGAGGGCCAACTGTTACTCGCTACGAAGTTGAAGTAAAGCCTGGAGTTAAAGTCGAGGCGGTTACAAGGTTGGCAGGAAACATCTCTTACGCTGTTGCCAGCAACGAGGTTCGAATCTTGGCACCTATTCCTGGCAAGTCTTTGATTGGTATTGAAATTCCAAACCTAGATAGAGAAACGGTTTCCCTCGGAGATGTTCTGAGATCAACAGTTGCTCAAGCGAGCAAGCACCCTTTGACAATAGGTATTGGTAAAGATGTTGAGGGTGGTTTTGTTGTAGCCAACTTGGCAAAGATGCCGCATCTGTTGGTAGCTGGTGCTACTGGTGCTGGTAAATCATCTTTCGTAAACTCAATGATTTCTTCTATTTTGATGAGATCTAAACCAGCTGAAGTGCGTATGGTGCTAATCGACCCGAAGCGCGTTGAACTAGCTGCCTACGAAGGCGTTCCTCATTTGATTACCCCAATCATTACTAACCCGAAGAAGGCTGCCGAGGCTCTGCAGTGGGTAGTTAAAGAAATGGATGCCCGTTACGACGATTTAGCTTCATTCGGTTTCAAACATGTTGACGATTTCAATAGGGCTCTAGTTGCTGGCGAAGTTAAAGTTCCAGAAAACTCAGCTAGAAAACTGCAACCGTATCCTTATCTATTGGTTGTTGTTGATGAGCTTGCAGACCTAATGATTGTCGCCCCACGTGAGGTTGAAGACTCAATTGTGAGAATCACTCAGTTGGCAAGAGCTGCAGGTATTCACTTAGTTTTGGCAACCCAGCGACCTTCTGTAGATGTTGTGACAGGTCTTATCAAAGCTAACGTGCCGAGCCGTCTTGCCTTCTCTGTTTCTTCGCTAACCGACTCAAGGGTTATTTTGGATCAACCAGGTGCAGAAAAACTGATTGGACAGGGTGATGCGCTGTTCTCACCAATGGGCACGAATAAACCTATGCGTGTTCAGGGTGCTTGGGTTGGTGAAGGTGAGCTTGGTGCGATTGTTTCGCACGTGAAGCAACAGATGCAGCCAGAGTATCGTGCAGACGTCAGTGAAGTTGCAACCAGAAACGTGGTTGATGCTGACATCGGTGACGATCTAGATGTGTTACTGCAAGCAGCAGAGTTGATAATTTCCTCGCAATTTGGTTCTACCTCCATGTTGCAAAGAAAACTTAGAGTTGGTTTTGCTAAGGCTGGACGATTGATGGATCTACTCGAATCTAGAAACATCGTTGGTCCAAGCGAAGGGTCTAAAGCCCGAGACGTTATGGTCAGGCCTGAAGAGTTGCCAACAATCCTTGCTCAATTGCGAGGCGAAAGTGGTGCTAAGGCGACAGCTGCCATGATTCAGGCAGCAGATGCCATTGATCAAAGCGCCATGGGTGCTGGAGAGTTTTCGGACTTTGTTCCTAAAGCCGCCGATGATGATGAAGACGATGGCGATGCTTGGCAACTTACGGGCAGACAGTAAGAGTAGGGTTTTATAGTGCTAAACGCAGCTAACCTGGTGACCATAGGTCGCATTCTGATAACCCCTGTTTTCTTATGGTTCCTCTTCACGATGTACGACGCGGGAGAGTCAATCAACTGGGTATTGCTGCTTGCATTTGTTTTGATTGCTGCAACTGACGGTATTGATGGAGCGATAGCTAGAAAACAGAACACTGTTACAAAGCTTGGAAAACTTCTTGATCCGATTGCTGACAAAGTTCTTATCGGGGGATCCCTAGTTGTGCTTTCGATATTAGGCGTGATGCTATGGTGGGCCACTATTGCAATTTTGGTCAGAGAAATAGGAATGACTGTTTACCGACTTGTGGTTGTAAAGAACAAAGTCATTGCTGCCTCTAACAGCGGTAAGTCAAAGACCATAATGCAGTCAATTGCGGTGGGCTACTTTATTTCTCCGCTAAATGAACTCTGGTTCAATCCCGCCTTTGATCTTGGCTATGGCTTAATTTACGGTGCTGTATTTCTTACCTGGTGGTCAGCTATCCAATATTTCAGAGAGTCCCGCTAATGTCAGCCAAAGAGGTCCTAGAACTTCTTGAACAGAAGAACTTGAAGCTTGCTATTGCCGAGTCTCTAACTGGAGGACTTCTTTGCAGCGAACTAGTTTCTGTTGCTGGTGCTTCAAATGTTGTTTTGGGTTCTGTGGTTGCCTATCAAAGTGGACTCAAGTCTTCAGCGCTTGGAGTCAATTCAGATTTATTGTCTTCCCAAGGAGCAGTTGATCCTGAGGTAGCAGTTCAAATGGCTGAGGGTATTAGATCAAGATTCTCACTTCAGCTTTTGTTGCCAACGGACACAGTTCTGGGAGTCTCCACAACCGGAGTTGCTGGTCCTTTAGAGCAAGATGGCAAGCCGGTTGGAACTGTGTTTATTGCAGTTGCTGGGGCTAAGGGAGTCAAGGTTTGGGAAGAGCATTTTTCGGGGGACAGGGCCGCAATTAGAGCCAGCACAGTTCAAGCCGCTTTTTCACATATTCGGGAATACTTCGCCAAGTAGTGGCGTTTACTCTAGTGTGAAGGAGCTTGTCTGTTAGACAAATTCCAAGGTAACATTCAGCAATATTGGGGCTAAATGTCGTTGACAACAGGTAAGTTATCTTTACAGCAACACCAAGGTTCCAAGCTTTAGCTAAACTGGCTATCGCAGCTCATTGAGAGGAGATCCAAATGGCTCTAGTTCGTCAAGAAATCGGGGATGTTCTCCGCGACCTTCGCCAGCAAAAGGGTCACACCCTACGCCAGGTGGCCAGCCGTGCCGCAGTGGCTTTGGGATACCTGAGCGAAATTGAAAGAGGACAAAAAGAGGCCTCTTCTGAGATTTTGGCATCTGTGGCTTATGCCCTAGATGTGCCTATTTCCCAGATCATGCACCTTGTTGCTGAGAGATTTGAGGCTGTTGAGACAGTCGTAATCCCAGACACAGTGCCAACCGAGTTTGTAACCAGCTTCGATTCTGCAAGTATGGCTAATTCTCGATAATCGTCGTTGAAGAACAGCCCCCAAGCTAAAGCTTGGGGGCTGTTCTTTTTCAGGGTACAGGCATTTCTGCCAGTAAATGGCTAGAACTCGGGTTATCTTCTAATCGTGCGACTCAGTGACTTCCATACCCTTATGGCCGATGAATTCGGGCCTGAGTATGCTGCTGTGCTCCTAACTGACCTAGCTCTCACGGAATTGGGCGATCTGACGGGCCAGAAGGCCCTAGCGGCAGGGATTGAACCAAAAGAGATCTGGCAGGCCATTTGCAAGGCTCAGAATGTCCCGGTTGAGCGCTGGCACGGTTTGAACAAAAAGCCGAAAAATAGACACGCCGAATGATATTTTGTTCGTAATTATGTTCGAATATTGCTAGGCTATTCACAGCAGCAAACCAGTAGAAGTTATCAACAGTTGAGATGGAAACCGGTCACAAAGCAGGTTTTCTTCGTAGTGTCATGACAGCATAAAACTAGTCGCCAAGGCGGCAGAAAAGGAAAAGAAAATGCCATCAGCATCAGATCGCGACAAAGCCCTAGACACTGCGCTAGCGCAAATTGACAAACAGTTCGGAAAAGGCTCGGTCATGCGCCTGGGTTCCGACGAAAGAGCACCTATTGAAGTAATCCCTACAGGCTCGATTGCCTTGGATGTGGCGTTGGGTATCGGAGGATTGCCTAAGGGCCGAATCGTAGAAGTTTATGGTCCAGAATCTTCTGGTAAGACCACGGTTGCCCTGCACGCAATTGCTAACTGCCAGCGAGCTGGTGGAGTTGCAGTATTCATCGACGCAGAACACGCGCTAGACCCAGAATATGCAAAAGCATTAGGCGTTGACATCGATGCACTGCTAGTCAGCCAGCCTGACACTGGTGAACAAGCCCTTGAGATTGCCGACACACTAATTCGTTCGGGTTCGATCGACATCATCGTCATCGACTCCGTGGCAGCACTTGTTCCTAGAGCAGAAATTGAAGGCGAAATGGGAGACTCACACATGGGTCTTCAGGCTCGTCTAATGTCACAAGCACTTCGCAAGCTAACTGGAGTTTTGAGCAACACTAAAACCACCGCAATTTTCATCAACCAGCTACGCGAAAAGATTGGTGTATTTTTCGGATCACCTGAAACAACCGCTGGTGGTAAAGCTCTAAAGTTTTACGCTTCAGTTCGTCTAGATGTCCGTCGCATTGAGACCCTTAAGGATGGGCAAGAGGCTGTTGGTAACAGAACTCGAGTAAAGGTCGTCAAGAACAAGATGGCACCTCCGTTCAAGCAGGCAGAGTTTGACATCATTTACGGTGTTGGAATTTCACGTGAAGGAAGCCTTCTAGATGTCGGTGTTGAGCAGGAGATCTGTAAGAAGTCAGGATCTTGGTATACCTACGAGAGCGAACAGCTAGGCCAGGGTAAAGAGAATTCAAGAAACTTCCTTATTGAAAACCCAGAGATTGCAAACGAGATTGAGCAGAAGATCAAGACCAAGCTTGGAATCGGTGTACCTCGTGCTGTGGCTGATCTTCCAGAAGAAGTTGAAGTTACAGAGCTAAAGGCAGTGAACAAGTAACTTTGGACATTGATGCTTATCTCAAGGACTTAGATTCTGATCGAGCTGATGGCAAATACTCTCTGAAGTCTGTCGACTCCATTGAAGAAGATGTTCGCCAGGCTTTATTGAAATTAATTGAACGCAGCGGGAAATCTTCAGGTCAGCTAAGAGCTGCCCTGATTGAAAAGGAATTCCCTGTTCAACTGATTGACCAGATGATTGAAAGATTCATCGAAGTTGGCCTTATTGACGATTTTGCTCTTGCCAAAAGTTTCACTGAAATGGCAGTTTCTCGCAAAGCAAAGGCAAAGTCGGTTATCGCAAGAGAACTAAGGGCCAAGTACTTCCCTCAGGACGCCATCGATGCAGCTCTTGCTGAGATTGATTCAGACTCTGAGCTGGAAGCCGCCAAGAACCTCGCTGAGACTAGATATAGGCAACTACTCAAACTAGAACCCGAGGTTAGAACACGCAGGCTTTCAAGTTTTCTGATGAGGAAAGGCTATTCAAGCAGTGTGGTTTGGGCAGCAGTTCGTCATGCATCTGGAGAAGTGGCTCGATAAAGCCATTGCTTGGCTAAAATTGGGGAGATGGATACCAAAACACGCAGTTACGAGGTGAAGACCTTCGGCTGTCAGATGAACGTCCACGACAGCGAGCGCTTGTCGGGTCTTCTTGAGGACGCTGGCTATGTCCAAGCCGCTGCTGGTGAATTGGCTGATGTGTTGGTGTTCAATACTTGTGCAGTTCGGGAGAACGCAGATAACAAGCTATACGGGAACCTAGGTCAGCTCTATGAGCGCAAGCTCGAGAACCCTGATTTCCAGATCGCAGTCGGGGGCTGCCTGGCCCAAAAAGATAAAGATGTGATTGTTAAAAAGGCACCTTGGGTGGATGTTGTTTTTGGAACACACAACATTGGGTCTCTGCCAGCCCTTCTAGATAGAGCTAGACACAATGAAGAAGCTCAAATTGAGATTCTTGACGCATTAGAGACTTTTCCAAGTGATTTGCCGACTAAGAGAGATTCAACCTACGCGGCGTGGGTCTCCATCAGTGTTGGCTGTAATAACACCTGCACATTCTGTATCGTCCCGGCTCTAAGAGGTAAAGAAAAAGATCGCAGACCAGGTGAGATTTTGGCAGAAATCAAAGCATTGGTAGCAGAAGGGGTTATCGAAATCACTTTGCTAGGCCAAAATGTGAACACTTATGGTGTTGAGTTCGGGGACAAGGGTGCTTTTGCAAAGTTGCTACGTGCTTGTGGTGAAATTGAAGGCCTTGAGCGCGTTCGATTCACTAGCCCACACCCAGCAGCATTCACAGAAGATGTAATTCTGGCAATGGCAGAGACACACAACGTGATGCCTCAGCTACACATGCCACTTCAATCTGGAAGTGATCGAATCCTCAAAGACATGAAGCGAAGCTACAGAAGCTCCAAGTATCTTGGCATCTTGGATAAAGTTCGAGAACTTATTCCCGACGCAGCCATTTCAACAGACATAATTGTTGGATTCCCATCGGAAACAGAAGAGGATTTTCAAGAGACTCTTCGAGTTGTTAGGGAATCTAGATTTGCGATCACATATACATTCCAGTATTCAAAGCGACCAGGAACTCCTGCAGCTGACTTGCCTGGCCAAATACCTAAAGAGGTTGTCCAAGAGCGCTATGAGCGATTACTCGAAGTGGTAAATGATTTGGCGTGGCAAGAAAACAAATTACAGGTTGGTAAACGTGTCGAGGTTTTGATTGGTAACAATGAAGGTCGCAAAGATGATCGCACCAATCGTCTAACTGGTAGAGCTAGAGACTCACGTTTAGTTCACATTGATTGGTCAGCAGAAATTCCTGAACCAAGGCCAGGAGATCTAGTCTGGGCAACCGTTATCGATGCTAAGCCTTACTTCCTAATTGCAGACACTGGTGCTAACCCAGAGGTCAAAAGAACTATTGCAGGCGATGCTTACGATAGAGCCCAAGCTGAAAGTTGTGCGGTGCCTGGAGTTACTACTGAATCCAAAAAGGGAACTATTGGGCTGAGTGTTGACGTCAAAGTAAATCAGTAACTTATGGCAAGTGTTATCACCCCAGAGCTTCTATGTATCGTTGGCCCAACGGGTTCAGGCAAAAGCAATATGGCAATCAACATCGCATTAGATCTCGCCAAACATGGCATCAAGGCAGAAATAGTCAATGCTGACTCTATGCAGTTTTATAGGGGAATGGATATTGGAACAGCGAAGGTGCCACTTTCAGAACGAGCCGGTATAACTCATCACCTATTGGACTGGCTGGATATACATGAAGAGAACACAGCTGCCAGATATCAACTAGAAGCAAGAAAAGTTATTGCCGAGCTAATACAGAACAATGTCCTACCAATAGTCGTTGGTGGTTCGATGCTCTACATAGCAGCACTGATCAATACCTTTGAGTTCCCTGGTCGTGACGAAGCTCTCAGAGCTCAATTAGAACAAGACCTAATTGACCAAGGCCCGATTGCTATGCATAAGAGACTTGAACTTTTAGATGAGGTAGCTGCAAGCAGAATCGAACCACAAAACGGCAGACGAACAGTTCGTGCTCTTGAAATTGTGATGATTACCGGAGAACCATTCGCGGCATCATTGCCTGAACAGTTTGAATCTTTTCTGCCTGTTCTAGAAATTGGTTTGAACTCCGCAAGAGAGCATCTTGTGGATCGATTGTCAACTAGGGTTCGAGGAATGTGGGAAGCAGGTCTTGTCGATGAAGTCCGCGGACTAATTGATAAAGGCATCCGAGATTCGAAGACGGCTAGCCAGGCAATTGGTTATGCTCAAGCACTAGCTTCAATCGATGGAAAGATCTCGGAGGAAGAAGCCATTGACGAAACCATCTTGCTCACTCAAAGGTATGCCAGAAGGCAAATGTCCTGGTTCCGAAGAGATCCTAGAATCAACTGGTTTGATTACCAATCGCCAACCTTGCATGCAGATGTTATGAAACTTGTTTTTTCGAGTCTCGAGCACAAGGCAAAGTAGGCTAAAGATATGAGCACGCTTGAATTCACCAAAGGTCAGGGCACTGGCAATGACTTTGTGTTGGTCCTAGATATGGACGGCAGTTTGGAGATAAGTCCTGCTCAAGTTGCCAAGATTTGCGATAGACACTTTGGTATTGGAGCTGATGGCTTAATCAGAGTGGTTCCTTCACATTTGATTCCTGAAGGTAAAGCAGCTTTAGCTGAAGAGCAGTCAGCATATTGGTTCATGGACTACAGAAATGCCGATGGTTCAATTGCTGAAATGTGTGGCAACGGGGTAAGAGTTTTTGCAAGGTACTTGACCGAGAAGGGTTTAGTAGAACTTCCAGAAGGTCAAGTTCTACACATTGGAACTAGAGCGGGAGTTCGAGACATTCAAAAGAACAAAGCCGGTTTTGCAGTTGACATGGGTAGATGGAAGCCAGAGTCGACAGATGTGCTGGTTAGTGTTCGAGGGTTGGATGTGGCCAGACCGTCACAGGGGATCAATGTTGGAAATCCACACCTTGTAGTTGCACTGGCTTCAACTGAAGAATTACAGTCGCTTGAACTATCCGTAGCTCCAAGACTGAATCCAGAGCCTGAGGCTGGTGCCAATGTTGAATTCGTCGTTCCTGCAGACCCGATGATCACTAACGGTGTTGGCAAGATCTCGATGCGAGTGTTTGAACGCGGTGTTGGTGAGACCCTGTCATGTGGCACAGGAATTGTTGCAGCAGCTTTGGCGACACGGTTGTGGGCAGGTTCTGATGCTCCTAACCAGTGGAGCGTTGAAGTTCCTGGCGGAACTCTTGGTGTTCGCATGTTTGCAACCGAAGAAGGCGAGCACGTTGGCTTGAGTGGACCTGCTGAACTTTCCTTCGATGGAGTTTTTGAACTCTAAGCTCTAGTGACTTTCAGTACTCTGAATGTTTTTGAAGTGTCAATTCTTGTGCTTTCAAATTCATCGTCAAACTCTTGAATTAACCATTTGTGCAGACTGTCTGAGCCAAGATTCTTTTGAACCACTAATCGAGCAGTTCCACCAGAGGTTAGTCGGTTTATCCATAGTGTCAATATTTCGTGCAGAACTACTTTTCCAACTCGGATTGGTGGATTCGACCAAATTTCATCAAATTCAATTTCGCTCGGAACTTCTTCAGGCTTACAAACAACAATGTTGCTCAAGCCAAGACGCTCTGCATTTAGTTTGGTGAGCTCTAGGCTTCGCTCATTTACATCGATGGCATAGATTGTGGCTTTAGGGGAGTGCAAGGCAAGAGCAAGAGCAATTGGACCCCAACCACAGCCGATGTCTAAGAAGTTTCCCGAAGGATTGGCTTTTTCTAAATGAGCCAGCAGAACCTGTGTTCCTTGATCGATATGTTCGGGACTGAAAACACCGCCTGCAGTTAGCACAGAGTACTTGTTGCCGTTCAGGGTCACTGTTATCTCACGCGGGACTAAAGGACCCTCGGGTGAACTAGCAAAGTAGTGATTATCTGACACGATTCACACATTACTCCTACAGGACTAGTCTTAAACACGAAATGACATCAAAAGATTCTGAAAGCCAAGAGCAACTCGAAGGCGATAGCCTGCGCGAAGAGACTAACTCCGCGATTGATCGAATCCTAAGGCGTGACCAACGGGCTCAGGCTCTAGGGCTATCTGATGACCAGCCCAATGCTTTTGATGGCGACCAACAAGACTTACTTGATAGAGCTGCGCTGGCAAGGGTCCCAGGCTTGTCCACTCAAATGCAGGACATCTCAGAAGTTGAATATCGAGAACTTCAGTTAGAGAGAGTCGTCCTTATTGGCATTTGGGGAGAGAACACTTTGAAGGATGCAGAGAATTCGTTGCGCGAACTTGCTGCTTTGGCTGAGACAGCTGGTGCAGAGGTTTTAGACGGACTACTTCAGCGTCGTTACCACCCAGACCCAGCAACTTTCCTGGGTAAAGGTAAAGCGGTTGAACTTCACGATCTAGTCAAAGAAATCGGTGCTGACACTGTCATTGCAGACACTGAGTTAGCTCCTTCTCAGCGAAGAGCTTTGGAAGATGTAGTCAAAGTCAAGGTCATTGACCGCACTGCCATCATTCTTGAAATCTTCGCCCAGCATGCCAAGAGCCGAGAGGGTAAAGCCCAAGTTGAACTAGCCCAGCTCGAATACCTCCTGCCTCGACTCAGAGGTTGGGGTGAGTCGATGTCGCGTCAGGCTGGTGGTCGAGCAGCTGGCGGTGAGGGTATTGGTTCTAGAGGCCCTGGTGAAACAAAGATTGAACTTGACCGCAGAAGAATCAACATTCGAATGTCTAAGCTGCGCAAACAAATAGTTGCCATGAAGCCGGCTAGAGAAACTAAGCGTTCTAATCGCAAGAGGCATGAGGTGCCTTCGGTTGCCATCGCTGGTTATACAAATGCTGGTAAGTCTTCACTCCTAAACAGATTGACTTCTGCAGGAGTGTTAGTGCAGAACGCACTGTTTGCAACCCTTGACCCAACAGTGAGGCAGACCCGCACTCCTGATGGCCGTGAGTACACCCTGTCGGACACTGTTGGGTTTGTGCGCAATCTTCCTCACCAACTAGTTGAAGCCTTCAGATCGACTTTGGAGGAGATTTCCGACAGCGATCTGATTCTTCACATAGTTGACGCATCGCACGTTGACCCTGGTGCTCAGATAGCAACAGTGAGACAGGTCATCGGTGAAGTTGATTCAAGACACATCTCAGAGTTGATTGTGTTCAACAAAGTTGATTTGGTTGATGAGGGCACCTTGCTTGCTCTTAGAGGACTGGAACCGAACTCTATTTTTGTATCCTCAAGAACAGGTGAAGGTTTTGAAGAACTACAAACAGCGATAGCTGATCGTCTGCCTAGACCGAATGTAGCGGTGAAAGTTTTAATTCCATACAACAGGGGAGACCTGGTTTCACGACTGCACCTGAATTCTCAGATAAACAAAATCGAGTACCAGGAAACTGGAACCTACGTTGATGCCCTAGTTAGGCCGGATATCGCAAGCGAGCTTGAAGCCTTTAAGATTTAGATCTTGCGAAGGACCGTTACTACGATTCCCATTACTTCTGCGTGAGTTCCATCAATTGGTTCGTAGTTGCGATTCTGTGGAAGCAACCAAATCTTTCCATCTCTGTTTCTAAAAGTTTTGACGGTGGCTTCACCATCTAGAAGAGCAGCAACAATATCGCCATTATTAGCATTCTTCTGCTGGCGAATAACTACCCAGTCGCCATCGCAAATGGCAGCTTCCTCCATAGAGTCACCTTTTACTTTCAGCATGAATAGTTCACCTGAACCCACCAGTGACTTAGGTAGAGGGAAAATTTCTTCAACGTTCTGGTCAGCAGTTATTGGGTAACCGGCAGCAATGCTACCGACCATAGGAACCATCGCAGTTGCAGCCATCGGAATACTGCTATCTGCCTCGATACTTGTGGCATCGTCCCAGCCTTCAGGAGCGATGAGAACCTCTACATTTCGGGAAAGGTTGTCCTGGCGTCTGATGTAGCCCTTTTCCTCCAAGTTATCCAGTTGGTAGGAAACGCTGGCTACTGAGCTCAGCCCAACACCCTCGGCAATCTCACGCATAGAGGGCACAATGCCTGATTTAGCTTTACTCTGAAGGATCGATTGAAGAATAGCCTTCTGAGTTTCGGTCAATGAATCGCTGCTTTTGCGTGTCATTTGTTGCCTTTCTGCCTTATTTCTAGGGCATTTAGGGTGGTGTCGGTGGTTGCCAGTTGAATCATCAATAAGGCAACTACCTCGAATGTATTTGAAAAGTACCAAAAAATCAAACACATTTTCGAAAAAAAGAGAAATATTCTTGACTTTTTTCGAATAAAGGTCGTAATCTTGTTCGTATTAGAACAAATGTTCGAAGAAAGGTCCAAAATGTCAGCTCAAATTATCGAGTTCCCGATGAACCGAGTACGTCCTGTTCAGCAGGCTGTTCGAACACCAGGGCAATACCGCTCTAGATCATCAGCGAGACCAGCGGTCAGGACTTCAGTTCGACCTATGGCCTTCGTCAAGGCAATTCTTGGCTGGACACTTATCGCAGTTGTTTCTGCTGGCTTACTTTTGGGAGTAGGCAAGACTTTGCAACCAGCCGAAGCTAGCTCAAACTTGACTTCAAGCACCGCTACAACATTTGAGTACGTCACAATAATGCGTGGCGACAGCCTGTGGTCAATTGCAGAGCAGTATGCACCTAATCGCGATCCTCGTGATTTCATAGCTGAGATTGTTGCACTCAACAACTTGACTGACTCTGTAGTCGACGCAGGAATGCGTATCGCTCTTCCAGTCAACTAGCCATTTTCTCTTCAAGGTTAGTAACCTTGACCAATGACTGAGTTAAATGATCTGCCCATCCGAGATAGCCTTCGAGGCCGAACTCCCTATGGTGCGCCTCAGTTGCATGTTCCAGTTGCGCTAAACGTAAATGAAAACACTCACGAACTATCTGAAGAGATCCTTGTTGATGTCATTCGTCGAATTGCTGAGTCGCTAAGCACCATAAACAGATATCCAGATCGAGAATTTACTGCTCTGCGTGAAATGCTTGCTGCTTATGTTGGCCACGGGCTAAGTTCAAAAAACATTTGGGCGGCAAATGGTTCCAATGAAGTGCTGCAACAAATATTCATGGCATTTGGTGGACCGGGGCGCAAAGCTCTGAGTTTTACCCCTACCTACAGCATGTATTCATTGATTGCACAGTCAACTGATACTGAATATGTTGAGATTCCAAGACTCGAGCGTTACGAGATAACAGCTGATTTGGTAACTAAAGCAATTGCTGAACACAACCCAGACATCATCTTGATTTGTTCACCCAACAATCCTTCAGGCACACCAGTCAATCTTGAAGTGATTGAAGCTGCATACGCTGCTACAAAGGGAATGTTAATTGTTGATGAGGCTTACTCAGAGTTTTCACTAAACGAAAACAGTGCACTATCTCTTCTGTCTGGACGAGAGCGTCTCGTCATAAGTAAAACCATGTCCAAAGCCTTCGCATTTGCTGGGGCAAGACTTGGCTACCTAGCTGCAGATGAAGCAGTATGCGATGCGATGCGCTTAGTCCGACTTCCTTATCACCTAAGTGCATTGACTCAGGCAGCAGCAGAAGCAGCTCTTACCCACAGTGTGAAAATGCTTGAAACGGTAGCCGACATCAGAGATCAAAGAGACAGGCTTTTTGTAGCACTTGAGGATTTAGGTCTAGACCCTTATCGAAGTGATGCCAACTTTATTTTGGTTGGTGGAATAGCTAATCCGGCTGAGATTTGGCAGAAACTACTAGACCAGGGGATTCTTGTCAGAGATGTAGGTATCTCCAATACATTGAGAATCACTGCCGGTACAGAAGCTGAGACAACAGCCGTAATTAACGCTCTTACTGAACTACTGGGCAAGAAGTAGAATTGGCTTATTGCCATAGACGTCAAGTTCTTCAAAAATAATCGGGTTTGAAAGGCAATAACCATGAACAGAGTTGCATCAATAGAAAGAAAGACCAGTGAGTCTTCCGTCAAGCTAAGCCTTGACCTTGATGGCACAGGCAAGTCAAACATTTCAACTTCAGTGCCATTTTTCGATCACCTCCTAACTGCCTTCTCAAAGCACTCGATGATTGATTTGAATGTTGAATCTAGTGGTGACACTGACATTGATATTCACCACACCGTTGAAGACACCGCAATAGTTTTAGGTCAAGCAATCAAGCAGGCTTTAGGCGATAAGAATTCAATCTCTCGTTTTGGTGATGCTACTGTGCCATTAGATGAGGCTTTGGTTCGCGCAGTTGTTGATTTGTCTGGTCGACCATTTCTATCTCACACCGGGGAACCAGCTGGATTTGAACTTCACTTAATTGGCGGGCACTTCACTGGATCCATGGTCCGCCACGTCTTTGAAGCTATTTGTCTAAATGCAGACATGACAGTTCACATCACTGTCCTAGATGGTAGAGACCCACACCACGTTGCCGAAACAGAGTTCAAGGCTTTCGCACGTGCTTTGCGTAAAGCTGTTGAGAAAGACCCTAGAGCAGTTGGAATTCCATCCACTAAGGGAACTTTGTGACCAATCCCAAAATTGTTGTTTTAGATTTCGGTAGTGGCAACATTCATTCGGTATTAAACGCCTTCAGTCAATTAGGTGCAGAGGTTGAGCTAAATGCTGACAGATCTAAATCTTTAGCGGCAGATGGACTTGTGATTCCAGGGGTTGGGGCATTCGCAACTGTGATGGAGCAACTAGGCGCAGTTGGTGCGCCAAGCATGGTCGATCAAAGACTGTCTTCAGGCAAAGCAGTTTTCGGAATCTGTGTTGGTCTTCAGGTGATGTTTGATAAAGGCTATGAGCACGGTGTGGAGACCGAAGGTTTAGGCCAATGGCCAGGTGAGGTTACCAAACTAGATTCGCCAACACTTCCACACATCGGCTGGAACGATGTTTCTGTGCCTGAGGGTTCAAGATTGTTTGAAGGTGTTGCAGAAGAGCAGTTCTACTTCGTGCATTCATATGGTGCAGCCACCTTTGTTCTTGAAGATGAGACACCTTTTGAGAAGCCAAAGGTTTCGTGGGCTCAATACGGTTCAAGATTCGTTGCAGCTGTTGAAAATGGGCCGCTGACAGCAACTCAGTTTCATCCAGAGAAATCGGGCAAAGCTGGTCTAACACTTCTGAACAACTGGCTAAAGAATCTATAGAGGAATATTGTGAGCGAACGACTAATACTTTTACCTGCCGTTGATGTTGCCGATGGCAAGGCTGTTCGACTAAGTCAAGGTGTAGCTGGTAGTGAGACCGACTACGGTTCACCACTTGATGCTGCGAATGTCTTCATTGAAGCAGGAGCGGAATGGATTCACCTTGTTGACCTTGACGCTGCATTTTCTAGGGGTGAAAACAGAGCGATTATTCGCGAGGTTGTAGCAAATAGCAAACACGTAAAAATAGAGCTAAGTGGGGGAATCAGGGATACTCCTTCATTAGACGCTGCGCTATCTGCTGGTGCGGAGAGAGTCAATCTAGGCACAGCTGCACTCGAGAATCCGGACTGGACTGCAGAAGTTATTGCCAAATATGGCGACAAGATTGCCGTTGGGCTTGATGTTAGGGGCACCACCCTAGCAGCTCGTGGCTGGACTGAAGATGGCGGAGATCTTTTTGAAGTTCTTGAAAGATTAGAGCAGGCCGGTTGCCCTAGGTATGTTGTTACTGATGTGACCAAGGATGGAATGCTTCTTGGTCCAAACATTGAAATGCTCAAAGAAGTTATGCAGAGAACCAACAAGCCAGTTATCGCATCTGGTGGAATTTCATCTTTGCAAGATCTGGAAAGACTTAGAGAGCTCGTTCCACTCGGTCTTGAAGGTGCGATTCTAGGTAAGTCTTTGTATGCAGGTAAGTTCACACTTGAAGAGGCTCTGAAAGTTGCCGGTGAGTAGTGTCTGAGACTGAACCTTCAAAATTTACTGACTCAGCTGGAGTTCCTTGGGCTGGTCGTAGTTTTGATATCAATCCATACAGTGGTGATAGCGGTGAGGCTGATGCAAATCTGATTGAAGCTATTACTAAATTTCAATCAGGTCAAACAGGCTCAGATGAAGTTTTGAAAGCAATAGCTGAAGCAAGATTGCTAATTCCACTTATTGCAAATCTTGGCGAAGGGGGAGAAGGTGCTCATGGTCATCAAGTTGACAAGAGCGCAGATCTTTCAATAGTCACTGTTCTCACTCCAGATAACCAAAGAGCTCTGCCGGTTTTTAGTTCTGTGGCAACAATGAACCACTGGAACCCAGAAGCAAGACCAGTTCCAAATGATGGTCGAAAAGTGGCGTTGGCTGCTGCCAGTGAAGGAAACACCAGACTTGTCTTAGACCCAATGAGTGAAACAGAGTTTGTTGTAAGAAGACCAGGCATTGCCGCAATTGCTCAAGGTCTTCCTTGGCTTGCCCCAGCGAATAACCCTGAGGTAGTTGAAATTATCAACACAGTTTTGGCCCAAAGTGGATCTGTCGAGAGCTTTACTTTGGTTGAAGGCGATCCAACTTGCAAACTTTTAGGTCAAGAACTATTAGTTGTTCTATATCTAGAGCCAGGGCTTACCGAAACACAACTCAAAGAGCTTGAAGAGGACTTCTTTGCCAAAATAGCGAACTCGGAGCGATTTGTGGAGCTAGTTGATTCGGTTGCGGTTAAGTTCCTACCGGCTAGTTAACTGGACCGGTGAATTTTTCACCAGGGCCTTGGCCAGGCTCGTCTTTGATGACCGATGCTTCACGGAACGCTAGTTGAAGGCTACGAAGCCCGTCTCTTAGGGGTCTAGCGTGGTGATCACCTAGGTCAGGAGAGGCAGCTGAAAGTAAGCCAGCCAAGGCAGTTATTAGCTTTCTAGCTTCATCAAGGTCACCTTTATAGCCACTCTCAGCCAGTCCCACCTGGACAGCAGCTGCGCTCATAAGGTGCACAGCGGTTGCGGTTATGACCTCAACGGCTGGGACTTCCTCAAGTTCACGCATTGCTTGGGATTCAAAATCTTCTGACATTCTGGGCTTCACTTTCACACGGGTTCTCTGCTAGGCTAGCCCATGGCTCTGGAGATCTCTGGTCTTCAGTCAGAAGTGGATTCATTTCCCACCCGCGTCCACCGATTTATAGGTTGCCGGGTAAGCTTTGAACTTTTCAGTTCTGCGCGTTGACAAGGATTTCCTTGTCCCTACGTGGCCGTTTAAGTCACGTCAAAAGGAGCAGCAGATCAGCGACCCGCGTATCAACGAACGAATCCGTGTACCAGAAGTACGCCTAGTTGGCCCTAACGGAGAGCAACTTGGCATCATCAAAATCGAAGAAGCACTGCGAATGGCGCAGGAAGTAGATCTCGATTTGGTAGAAGTTTCACCAACCTCAGCACCACCGGTTTGTAAGCTTATGGATTTCGGAAAGTTCAAATACGAAGCAGCCCAGAAGATTCGTGAAGCGAGAAAGAACCAGACAAACACTGTCATCAAGACTGTTCGTTTTGGTTTGAAAATCGATGATCACGACTATGGAACTAAAAAAGGTCAGATCGAACGCTTCTTGAAGGCTGGCGACAAGGTCAAAGTGATGGTCGTTTTCCGTGGTCGTGAGCAATCACGTCCGGAGATGGGTGTCAAGTTGTTGCAGAAGGTAGCCGAAGAAGTTACTGAGTCAGGTGTTGTTGAGTCGAGTCCATCGGCAGACGGCAGAAGCTTGGTAATGGTTATTGCTCCTCTTCGTAACAAGGCTGATGCGAAAGCTGATGCAAAAAGAGCTGCAGAGAAGAAGGCGAAAGCTGAAATTGCACCTACTGAGACCGAAACTAAGGATTCTGCGGCTGAAACCGCAGACTAGAAAAACAGGAGAGAAGTTATGCCAAAGCAGAAGACCCACTCTGGAGCGAAGAAGCGCTTCCGTTTTACAGGTAGCGGCAAGTTGATGAAGCAGCAGATCAACATGCGACACAACCTTGAGCACAAGTCATCAAGACGCACCCGTCGTCTAAACCAGGACCAGCTTGTAAGCAAAGCTGATTTCAAGACCATCAAGAAGCAGCTCGGCCACTAGTCCAAGCACATTCAGAATTTATTTAGGAGAAACTAATGGCAAGAGTTAAAAACGCAGTCAATGCGATGAAGAAGCGTCGTACCGCACTTGAGCGTGCAAAGGGTTACCGTGGACAGCGTTCACGTTTGTACCGTATGGCTAAGCAGCAAGTTCTGCACTCCCTGGTCTATGCATACAACGACCGTCGCGACAAGAAGGGTAACTTCCGTCGCCTGTGGATTCAGCGAATCAATGCTGCATCACGCGCGAATGGTCTTACCTATAACCGTCTTATCCAGGGCCTAAACCTTGCAGGCGTCGGCGTTGACCGTCGTATCTTGGCAGATCTTGCAGTGAACGAGCCAAAGGCATTTGCATCTTTGGTTGCAACTGCAAAGGCTGCACTTCCTGCAGACACATCAGCTCCGAAGGTTAAATAACCCAAGTGCTGATAGATCCCAAAGCCGCTAAGGTTCGTGGGGTTGCCAAGCTAGTAAAGAAAGAAGCCCGTCGTGAGACCGGGCTCTTTCTGCTTGAGGGACCACAAGGTTTCCGCGAGGCACTCGAAAGACCGAAACTAGTTCTCGAAGCTTTTGCTACCGAGGAGGCTTTGGCACGCCATGCAGATTTGTTTACCAAAGCAAAAGCTGCTCGCATTGAAGTTCAGTTAGTTAGCGATGCTGTGTTAGCTGCACTAAGCGATACCAACACTCCTCAGGGGGTAGTTGCGGTCTGCCACCAGTTCGATGTCTCTCTCGAAGATGTGATTGCTACCAAGCCAAAAATGGTTGCTCTGCTTTCTCAGATAAGAGATCCGGGTAATGCTGGGACTGTTCTTCGTGCAGCTGATGCTGCTGGAGCTGATGCAGTGATTTTCACCTCAGGCAGTGTGGATATTTATAACACCAAGGTTGTTCGATCGACAACTGGTTCAATGTTCCATCTGCCATTCGTAGTGGATGTTGATATCAATGAAACTGTTGCTGCCCTGAAAGCCGCTGGTATTCAGGTATTAGCTGCTGATGCAACTGGGGATTCTCTTCCAGTGTTAGCGCAGGACGGAAGCCTTAAAGAGCCAACTGCTTGGCTATTTGGCAATGAAGCCTGGGGCTTTGAGCCAGAAATATTGGCACTAGCTGATCGGGTAGTGGCAGTGCCTATTTATGGAGCTGCGGAGTCGCTAAACCTAGCTACCGCTGCCAGTGTCTGCCTCTACTCTTCTGCCTTCGCCCAGAACTCAGTGGCAAGATAAGCCTGCATTTAAAACTTGAAAGATATACTTGAGGTCTAATGTCAGAGAACACAGAGATTACTAAGGCAGCAGTTGATGCTGTTGTTTCTGATGCTCTGAAACTCATCCAAGGGGCTACAGACCTTGCCTCGCTCAAGGCAGTCAGATCGCAAGCGGTCGGTGAGAACTCCGGGATTACCAAGCTCAGTTCACTAATGGGCAAGCTGCCCGGCGACAAAAAAGCCGAGGCCGGCAAACTAATCACAGCAGCCAGAGCGCAATTGAATGAAGCCTTCTCAGCGGCAGAATCGGTTTTCTATCAAGCAGAGCAGAACCAAAAACTTCTTGAAGAAAGTGTTGATGTAACAGCTGCGCCAATGACACAGGTTCTAGGTGCTAGGCACCCACTTTCTCTACTTCAAGATGAAATTGCAGATGTATTTATCGGTATGGGTTGGGAAATTGCCGAAGGACCAGAAGTTGAAAGCGAATGGTTCAACTTTGATGCGCTTAACTTTGACGCTGATCACCCGGCACGAGCGATGCAAGACACTTTCTTTGTTGAACCTGTTGAAGCTCACCTAGTTCTTCGCACACACACGTCGCCTGTTCAGGTGCGATCACTTTTGGAACGTGAACTTCCTGTTTATGTATTATGTCCAGGTCGAGTTTTTAGAACCGATGAACTTGATGCAACTCACACTCCTGTGTTCCATCAGGTTGAAGGTTTGGCTGTTGATAAAGGTCTGACTATGGCAGATCTCAAGGGAACCTTGGAACACTTTGCTCGAATCATGTTTGGACCTGATGCCAAGATTCGTTTGCGTCCATCATTTTTCCCATTCACTGAACCTTCAGCAGAGTTAGATGTTTGGCACCCAGGTGCTAAAGGTGGAGCTCGTTGGGTCGAGTGGGGTGGCTGCGGAATGGTTAATCCAAACGTGCTGCTAGCAGCTGGAATTGATCCTGAAGTTTATTCAGGATTTGCTTTCGGTATGGGAATCGAAAGAACTCTGATGTTCCGAAACGATGTCAAAGATATGCATGACATGGTTGAAGCAGATGTTAGATTCTCAAAGCAGTTTGGGGTGGTGCTCTAATGCGCGTCCCACTGTCTTGGTTAGGTGAGTTTGTTGAACTACCTAAGAATTCAAATGCTGAATCTGTCATGGCCGAATTGGTCAAGGTTGGTTTAGAAGAAGAAGGTTCGCACGGCTACGGCCTGACTGGTCCAATTGTTGTAGGGCAGGTACTTGAATTCGTTGAAGAAGAACAGTCCAATGGCAAAACTATTCGTTGGTGTCAGGTGCGTGTTGCCCCTAGTGGTAAAAAAGCTGGCGATGGTGGCGAAGATGTTCGTGGCATTGTTTGTGGAGCTCGAAACTTTGAGGTCAACGACAAGGTAGTTGTAACTTTGCCTGGTGCAGTACTGCCAGGAGATTTCAAGATAGCGGCAAGAAGCACATACGGTCACACCAGTGATGGCATGATCGCATCTGCCAAGGAGCTTGGCTTAAGTGATGACCATGAAGGAATTCTGCGACTTGCAACAGTTGGTATTGATCCTGAAGTTGGTACCGATGCACTTTTACTCTTGGGTCTAAACGATGAGGCAGCAGAAGTAAACGTAACCCCTGATCGTGGTTACTGTTTCTCGATTAGAGGTATTGCTCGCGAGTTTGCTCACGCTACAGGGGCTAAGTTCACTGACCCGATTGATTCGGTCAAACCTGCTCATGGCGAAGGTTTCAAAGTAGAGATTAAGGACGATGCTCCAATTAGAGGCAGAGTCGGTTCAACTAAGTTTGTAATTCGAAGCGCCAGCAATGTCAATGCTGCTGCACCTACTCCATCCTGGATGGTATCGAGACTAAAGCTTTCGGGCATGAGATCAATATCTATCGTCGTTGATATCACGAACTACGTAATGCTTGAAATGGGTCAACCACTGCACGCATACGATTCAGCCAAACTCAACGGGTCTATTACTGTCAGAAGAGCTAAGTCAGCCGAGAGCCTAAAGACATTAGATGGGCAAGACCGCAAACTTAACTCTGAAGATCTTGTAATTGCCGATGCTTCTGGTGCTATTGGTTTAGCCGGTGTAATGGGTGGGGCAAGTACCGAGGTATCACAGAGCACAACCTCAGTTCTAATTGAGGCTGCAAACTTTGATGGCGTATCAATCGCTAGATCTGCTCGTAGGCACAAGCTTCCTAGCGAAGCATCAAAGCGGTTCGAGCGTGGAGTTGACCCTAAGGTAGCCGAGTATGCAGCTGCCAGAGCGATTGCACTTCTTGTCGAGCTTGCTGGAGCTAAAGCTGATTCACTTGGAAGTTTTGTTGATAACTCCCCATCTGCCACAACAGTTTTCTTGCCGACAAACTTTGCTGCAGAGCTAACTGGAGTTGATTACACGGCAGAAGAAATAACTTCGACGCTGAATGAAATTGGCTGTGTAGTTGCAAGCGTTGACTCTGGTTTTGAAGTCATTGTTCCAAGCTGGCGACCAGATATCACTCATAAAACAGATTTGGTTGAAGAAGTCGCTCGAATTACTGGCTATGACCGAATACCTTCTAGGTTGCCAGTGGCACCTCCGGGCCGTGGACTAACTAGACGTCAAAAGATGCGTCGGGCTGTGATGAATCAACTTTCCGCTACAGGGCATGTTGAAGTTCTTACCTATCCATTCTTAAAATCTGAGCAGAACTCATACTTCGCAGAAGTTAACTCGGCACGTGTAGTTCTTGCTAACGCAATGCAAGAAGATGTCAATGAGATGCGTTTGACCATGTTGCCAGGTCTTATGGATGCTGCCAAGAGAAATGTTTCTAGGACTCTGACTGATCTATCGATTTATGAAGTTGGACTGGTATTCAATCCAGCTACATCAAGCAAACCTGTTGCACTTCCAAATGGAACTACATTGCCTAGCGCTAAAGACTTAGAGCTCTTGCACCAGAGTGTTCCCCAGCAACCTCTTTACCTCGGAGCATTATTTGTCGGCAACAGAATCTCTGAGCAAGTTGGTCGTAAGGCTAGCCGTTCAGGGTATGCAGATGCTATTCAAGCAGCAAGGGTTACCGCTCATTCTGTTGGTTTGGAACTAGATCTAGTTCAAGCAACTCCTAAAGGTTTTCACCCTGGCAGAACAGCAGCATTAGTAATCCGAGGCACCGAGATAGCTGTCGGTTATGCAGGTGAGTTACATCCAGAACTAGCACTAGCCCATGATTTACCTCGCCAAGTCGGTGTTGTTGAGATCAACTTAGAATTGCTTTTCGCTAATGCACCTGAACTTATTCAAGCTGGAGCAGTTGATACTTACCCGGCAGCAACCCAGGACCTTTCTTTGGTTATTGATCTAAATGTTCCAGCTGGAGCAGTTTTAGCTTTACTTGCAGAAGCAGCTGGCGAACTTTTGGAAGAAATAGTTTTAGTCGATGACTACAGAGGCACCAACCTAGAAGAAGGCAAGAAGTCATTGACTTTTGCACTCAGATTCAGAGCGAATGATCGAACCTTGACTCAGGTCGAGGCAAGCGTTGCTAGAGACAATGCAGTCTCAGCCGCTAATGCCAAATTTGGCGCAACAATCAGAGCTTAACTAAATCTTCTAAGGAGTCAGCCATGAAACTAAAGGTTGCAATCGCTGGTGCCAGCGGATATGTAGGGGGAGAGCTCGCTCGCGTTCTAGAGAATCATCCGAATGCCGAACTTGTCACAGTAACTGGAAATAGCAGTGTCGGACAAACTCTCGGTTCACTAAATCCAGAGTTGAAGAAATACAAAGATCTAGTTTTTGTTGACAACACCAGCGAGAATCTTGCCGGTCACGATGTGGTCTTTTTAGCTCTTCCACACACTCAGTCAGCAGAAGTAGCAAGTTGGATAGACAAAGATGCTCTTGTATTAGATTGCGGGGCAGACTTCCGCCTTGAATCAGCTGAAGATTTTGAGAAGTTCTATAAATCCAAGCACGCAGGATCCTGGGTCTACGGAATGCCTGAGCTTGATCGCGAGAATAACTCTAAACAACGCGAGCTACTTGTTGGACAAAAGAGAATTGCTGTCCCTGGCTGTAACGCAACCGCTATTACTTTGGCTTTCGCACCATTGCTGAAGAGCAAGCTAATTGAGCCTAGAGACCTGGTCTCAACTCTCTCTGTTGGCACTAGTGGGGCAGGACGCAATGCTGATGTGAATCAAGGGGAGGCTCTGGCTTCCGCATTTGCCTATCAAGTAGGTGGCATCCACCGCCACATTCCGGAAGTTGAACAGAATCTAAACAGGATTTCTGAATCAAAGGTATCGCTAACTTTCACACCTGTATTAGTTCCCATGTTCCGGGGGATTCTTGCCGTAAACACAGCGAAGCTTTTACCTGGTGCAAATTTAGGGCAGGTGAGAAATGCTTTTGAAGAAGCTTATTCAGCAGAGTCTTTTATAGAGATTTTGCCGCAGGGGACCTTCCCAAACACAGCTGATCTTGAATTGAACAACAAAGTTCAAATAGGTATTGCAGTTGATGAAGCAAGTGGGAAAGTGATTGTCATTTCAGCTATCGATAACTTAGTTAAAGGAACTGCTGGCGCTGCTTTGCAGAGCATGAACATTGCATTGGGATTAGCTGAGGGTACTGGACTAGTAGGTGCAAGCAAATGATTAAAGCAGATCAGACCAATCTCGACCTCGCTCGCATTAAGGCTCAAACCCTCATAGATTCCGCTTCTTGGATTAGAAAGTTTCAAGGCAAAGTTTTCGTAGTCAAGTTTGGCGGCAATGCCATGGTTGATGAGCAGTTACAGCAAGCATTTGCTCAGGACATCGCTTTTTTGAACCTAGTTGGAATCAAAGCAGTTGTAGTTCACGGTGGTGGTCCACAAATCACAGCTCGACTATCTGAGCTAGAGATGAAGAGCGAGTTTATAGACGGTCTTCGAGTTACACCGCCAGAGGCCATCGAAGTTGTTAGAGATGTCTTGAAGAACCAGATCAGTAAACCTTTAGCGGAAATGATTGAACAAGCAGGAGCTAGGGCCGCTGTGTTCAATGGTGAAACTGAAGGCTTGTTCATAGCCTCAATTACAAGAGCTGACTTAGGGCTAGTCGGCGAGGTTGTATCAGTTGATGCAACTTCAGTAATTGACTCCTTGGCTTCAGGGGTTATTCCAGTTGTTTCTACTGTGGCCCCGGATAGCACTGGCCAGTTGGTAAATGTCAATGCAGATTTAGCTGCTGCTTCACTGTCAGTGGCATTGGGTGCAGAGAAGTTAGTTGTCTTGACCGATGTGCCAGGGCTTTATAGCGATTGGCCTAACAAAGACTCACTAGTTAGTGAACTAACAGCTTCTGAATTAGAGGAATTGCTACCTGATCTTGAATCAGGCATGATTCCAAAGATGCAAGCGTGTTTGAATGCTGTTCAAGGTGGTGTGTCAAAAGCGCACATCATTGATGGGAGAGTCCCACACAGCATATTGCTGGAAGTATTTACTCCTTCTGGAATTGGCACTTTGGTGCTGCCTTAGCAAATTTGAAGAGGAAGATTGAACTATGACTAGACATTTCCTAAGGGATGATGACATCAGCCCGAGTGAGCAAGCAGAAATATTGAAACTTGCTATTGAGCTAAAGGCAAACCCTTATGCGCAAAAGCCTTTTGCTGGTCCTAAGACCGTCGCGGTCATTTTTGATAAGACCTCTACTAGAACCAGAGTTTCCTTTGCAGTTGGTATCAGCGATCTTGGTGGTGTGCCTCTAATCATGGATGCACAAGGCAGCCAAATGGGAGCTAAAGAGTCTGTAGCTGACACAGCCAGAGTGTTAGAGCGACAAGTTGCTCAGATTATCTGGCGAACATATGCTCAAGCTGGTTTAGAAGAGATGGCAGCGAATTCTAAAGTTCCAGTTATCAATGCACTGAGCGATGAATTCCACCCTTGCCAGTTGCTTGCAGATTTGCTGACTATTCAAGAGCACAAGGGCAAGCTAGCAGGGCTAAAGCTGGTTTATATCGGAGACGGTAACAACATGGCTAACTCATACCTGTTGGCTGGAGCTATGGCTGGCATGCATGTGGTTGTGGTTACTCCAGAACAGTATTTACCTTCGGACGAGGTAGTTGCCAGGGCTGATGCAATAGCTTTCGAAACCGGTGGATCAGTATCTCTTTCAACCGATCCAGCAGAAGCTGTCGTTGGGGCAGATGTTTTAGCCACGGACACCTGGGTATCGATGGGCAAAGAATCTGAAAAGGCACAACGAGTTAAGGACTTTGCAGGATTCACAATTGACTCGACGCTTTTAGCTCTGGCCAGTCCAGATGCCATTGTTTTGCACTGCCTGCCTGCTTACCGTGGGTATGAGATTAGTGCTGAGGTCCTAGATGGCAACCAAGCTGTGATTTGGGATGAAGCGGAGAATCGTCTTCATGCACAAAAAGCCTTGATGGTTTGGTTAGATCAACGTGCCAAGTAAAATCGAAGTAATCCCGATGAAGTTTTTAGTCGAGAGCATTTAAGGAGCAACAATGTCAGAACGTGTAGTGCTTGCCTATTCAGGTGGCCTAGATACCTCTGTTGGTATCGGCTGGTTGAAGGAGGCTACAGGTAAAGAGGTTGTGGCACTAGCTATCGATGTTGGCCAGGGTGGCGAGGACATGGACGCCATTCGTCAGCGTGCTTTGGACTGCGGTGCTGTTGAGGCAATCGTTATTGATGCTAAATCTGAGTTTGCCGATGACTATTTGATGCCTGCCCTAAAGGCAAATGCTTTGTATCAGAAGAGATACCCATTGGTATCTGCACTTTCACGTCCTCTGATTGGCAAGCACCTGGCTAGCGTTGCTAGAAAACTTGGCGCAGACAGTGTGGCTCACGGTTGCACAGGTAAAGGTAATGACCAGGTGCGTTTTGAAGCAGCTGTTGCAGCTATTGCTCCAGAGCTCAAGTCAATTGCTCCGATTAGAGACCTAGCTTTGACTAGAGACAAGGCGATTGAGTTTGCTGAAAAGAATAACCTTCCTATTGCTCAGAATAAGAAGTCTCCTTATTCAGTTGACCAAAACGTTTGGGGTAGAGCAGTTGAGACAGGCTTCCTTGAAGATCCTTGGAACGCACCTATCGAAGACCTTTATTCATACACCCAAGATCCAGATGTCTATCGAGAAGCTACCGAAATCACAATATCTTTTGAGTCAGGTATTCCTGTAGCCATCGATGGTGTTCGCTATTCAGCTATTGAACTAGTGCAGAAGATGAATGACCTAGCCGGAGCTCATGGAGTAGGTCGAATCGATATTGTCGAAGACCGTCTAGTTGGAATCAAGAGTCGTGAAATTTACGAATCGCCAGCGGGTATTGCACTGATTGCAGCCCACGAAGAATTAGAGAACCTAACTCTTGAGCGTGATGTGAACCGATTCAAGCGCGGCATTGAGGCCCGTTGGGCAGATCTTGTATATGAAGGACTTTGGTTCTCAGGTTTGAAGAGATCTCTGGATGTGTTTATCGACCACACACAAGAGCACGTCACAGGCGATGTTCGTATGAAGATGCAGGGCGGCAGGGCTGTTGTTACTGGACGCAAATCGGATGAATCTTTGTATGACTTTTCTCTTGCGACATACGACACTGGTGACACTTTTGATCAGTCACTGGCGAAAGGCTTTATTGAGCTTTGGGCTTTGCCAAGCAAAATTGCTGCACGCAGAGATGCAAATAGGGGTAAGAAGTAACTATGACTGAATCATCATCGCTATGGGGTGGCAGGTTTACTGGCAGCACCAATGATGCTGTGGCTGCCCTTAGTCGATCTATTCACTTTGACTGGCGTTTAGCTTCTTATGACATTAAGGGAACCAGAGCACACCTTCTAGCGCTTAGAGCAGCTGGATACCTTGCTGAAGCTGAGTTGGTCAAGCTCGATAAGTCATTAGTTGAACTAGACAAAAGAGTCACATCAGGAATGTTTGTAGCTAAGGCAACTGACGAAGATGTGCACAGCGCTTTAGAGCGTGGACTTATTGAAATGGTTGGCCCTGAACTCGGTGGCAAGGTGCGAGCAGGTAGATCAAGAAATGATCAGATTGCAACATTGATTCGCATCTACCTTCTTGACCAAGCGCAGTTGTTGAAAACTGAGGTCCTGCAGCTGATTGATGTCCTGACCACACTTGCTCAGGAGCACCTCAGTGAGCCAATGCCAGGTCGCACACACTTTCAACATGCTCAACCGGTGTTGCTATCGCATCACCTGCTAGCACATGCCTGGCCTTTGGTTAGAGACCTTGAACGATTGGCGCAGTGGCGAGAGAGGGCATCCTTCTCACCATATGGAGCAGGTGCTCTAGCAGGAACTTCTTTGGAACTAGATCCAAATATCGTCTCTGATGCTCTTGGGCTAACTGCACCAATGGCAAACTCGATGGATGCAACTTCATCGCGGGATGTAGTTGCGGAATTTGCTTTCATTGGAACTTTGATTTCAATCAATCTCTCTCGTTTTGCAGAGGAAATAATCATTTGGGCAAGTGCTGAGTTCAACTACATCAAACTTGCCGATGCCTTCTCCACTGGATCATCAATCATGCCGCAGAAGAAGAATCCTGATGTTGCCGAGTTAACTAGAGGCAAAGCAGGACGAATCATTGGGGACCTGACCGGATTGCTTTCAACTTTGAAAGCTCTACCACTGTCTTATAACCGTGATCTTCAAGAAGATAAAGAACCGGTATTTGATATTGCAGATAATCTATTGCTAATTCTTCCTGCCTTCACAGGAATGGTTGCAACCATGCAGCTCAACACTGCACGCATGGAGGAACTAGCATCTGCAGGATACTCATTAGCAACAGATGTTGCTGAGTGGCTGGTAAAGCAAAGAGTGCCATTCAAGGAGGCTCATGAGATTACAGGAAAACTTGTCGCGTTTGCAGAAAGCAACAACTTGGAACTCGATGAAGTAACAGATACTGATCTTTTAGCCATCAGCGCTCACCTGATTCCCGAGGTTCGTGAAGTGCTGAGTGTTTCTGGATCGATTCGCTCCAGAACTGGTGCCGGTGGAACCGCCGTTCCTAGAGTCCTAGATCAAATCAGTGCGTTGCGTAAACTTGTGCCTAGCGAAAACAGATAGGTTTTAGTCATGGCTACAAACAAGGCACTTCAACAGCAGAGCAACGACTCTTCATTTTCAGATATCTGGGAAGAGTTGAAGTGGCGTGGCCTGGTCGCTATCTCAACAGACGAAACTGAACTTCGTAACGCCCTCAAATCTTCGCCACTTACTTTTTACTGCGGCTTTGATCCAACGGCAGCTAGTTTGCATCTTGGAAATCTTGTTCAACTTCTTGTAATGCGTCGACTGCAACTTGCAGGCCACAATCCATTAGTTCTAATCGGTGGCGCTACTGGACTCATTGGCGATCCAAAACCAACTTCAGAGCGAACTCTAAACACAAAAGAGACAGTGGCGGACTGGGTTGAAAGACTTGGGACTCAGGCACAGCGTTTCTTATCTTTCGAAGGTGCAAACTCCGCAAAGCTAGTGAACAACCTGGATTGGACTGCACCGCTTAGTTCAATAGATTTCCTTAGAGATATTGGAAAACACTTCCGAGTAGGGAAGATGCTGAGCAAAGATGCCGTATCAGCCCGCCTTAACTCTGATGCAGGTATTTCCTTCACTGAGTTTTCCTATCAAATCTTGCAAGGAATGGACTTCCTTGAGCTATACAGAAGAAACAACTGTGTTTTGCAAATTGGTGGAAGTGACCAATGGGGAAATCTAACCAGCGGAACTGATCTGATTCACAAAGTTGAAGGTAAGAGCGCTTTTATTCTTGCAACGCCACTGATTACTGATTCTGAAGGTAAAAAGTTTGGAAAATCAGAGGGAAATGCCATCTGGTTAGACACCGAGCTCACTTCGCCGTACGCGTTCTACCAATTCTGGCTAAACGTAGAAGACTCAAACACCGTAAATCTTCTAAAAGTCTTCACTTTCTTGAGTAAAGCTGAGATTCAAGATCTTGAGAGCCAATTAGTTGCTGAACCACACCTTAGGGCAGCTCAAAAGCGCTTGGCTTACGAGGTTACATCTCTGGTGCACTCGGCTCAAGCAGCAGATGATGTTATTGCTGCCTCACAAGCACTATTTGGGCAGGGCGAACTTGAGCAATTAGACAAGTCCACACTTGAATCAGCACTTCGTGCATTGCCGAACGTTGAGGCCGCAATTGGGGCTAATGTGGCTGACCTTTTGGTTGAAACAGGCCTGGTTGCTACTGTCAGTGCTGGCAGGCGAGCAATTGCTGAGGGTGGGGTGTACTTGAACAATGTGCGTGTTGAGGACGAAAAAGCTACCCTAAATGACCTCATCATGGGGGAGTTCGCTGTCCTTCGCAGAGGTAAGAAAACCCTGGCTGGAATATTTAGTCAAAAATAGCCAAAAATAAGGCCTCTCGATTTGACTTGACTCTTATTCAGGCGTAATGTCTTACCTGTTGCCCACAGTTTGAGAAATCTATTTTATGGATCTCGGCTCAAGTGCAACCAATAAGCTCACAAAGAACCCAGTAAATTGGCGACTTTGGGGCATATTGAACTTCCACTAATTGAATCTAGATTTTCTAGATTATATGCGTATGTCTATTTGACTTATGCTCAAAAAGTGGTAAGTTAGTGAAGTTGCTCTGCGTAGGACCTAACGGAAATCACAGATGCATCCGATCCTTGAGAACTCAACAGCGTGCACAATGTCGATGCCAAGAACCTGGCTTCAAGAAGGCTTGCCTTTTTGAATGTTCAGTAGTAATTGGATTAGACAGATTGTCAGACAATCTGATTTAGTCAGATCAAATTGATGCCCCCATTTTCCGGGGGTTTCGTAAAACTTGGGCCAAAGCTTGCTTTGGTCCTAAAAAACTTTTACGGAGAGTTTGATCCTGGCTCAGGATGAACGCTGGCGGCGTGCTTAACACATGCAAGTCGAACGATGAAGCTGGAGCTTGCTCCGGTGGATTAGTGGCGAACGGGTGAGTAACACGTGAGCAATCTGCCCTTGACTCTGGGATAACTGCGGGAAACTGTAGCTAATACCGGATACGACGCCTTGGGGCATCCCACGGGCGTGGAAAGAATTTCGGTCAAGGATGAGCTCGCGGCCTATCAGCTAGTTGGTGAGGTAATGGCTCACCAAGGCGACGACGGGTAGCCGGCCTGAGAGGGTGACCGGCCACACTGGGACTGAGACACGGCCCAGACTCCTACGGGAGGCAGCAGTGGGGAATATTGCGCAATGGGCGAAAGCCTGACGCAGCAACGCCGCGTGGGGGATGAAGGCCTTCGGGTTGTAAACCTCTTTCAGCAGGGAAGAAGCGAAAGTGACGGTACCTGCAGAAGAAGCACCGGCTAACTACGTGCCAGCAGCCGCGGTAATACGTAGGGTGCAAGCGTTGTCCGGATTTATTGGGCGTAAAGAGCTCGTAGGCGGTTAGTCACGTCGGATGTGAAATCCCGGAGCTCAACTCCGGGCCTGCATTCGATACGGGCTGACTCGAGTGTTGTAGGGGAGACTGGAACTCCTGGTGTAGCGGTGAAATGCGCAGATATCAGGAAGAACACCGGTGGCGAAGGCGGGTCTCTGGGCAACTACTGACGCTGAGGAGCGAAAGCGTGGGGAGCAAACAGGATTAGATACCCTGGTAGTCCACGCCGTAAACGGTGGGCGCTAGGTGTGGGGAACATTCCACGTTCTCTGCGCCGCAGCTAACGCATTAAGCGCCCCGCCTGGGGAGTACGGCCGCAAGGCTAAAACTCAAAGGAATTGACGGGGGCCCGCACAAGCGGCGGAGCATGCGGCTTAATTCGATGCAACGCGAAGAACCTTACCAAGGCTTGACATGTCGGTTAATCGGTGGAAACACCGTGATCCTTCGGGATCCGACACAGGTGGTGCATGGCTGTCGTCAGCTCGTGTCGTGAGATGTTGGGTTAAGTCCCGCAACGAGCGC
>CANLDE010000001.1 GCA_947489235.1 Micrococcales bacterium | reverse complement strand
TAAGCAACTCCACCTGACATTCCAGCTGCAAGATTTTTACCGGTTCTACCTAGGATGACTGCAGTTCCTCCAGTCATGTATTCCAGACCGTGATCGCCAACTCCTTCAACCACTGCAACTGCACCAGAGTTTCTAACAAGGAATCTTTCGCCAACAATTCCAGAGAGGAACATACTTCCGCTGGTAGCTCCATAGCCGATTACGTTTCCTGCAATAACGTTTTGTTCAGCCGGGAATACTGAACTCTCAGAAGGCTTAACGACGATAGTTCCACCTGATAGACCCTTTCCTACGTAGTCATTCGAGTCGCCTGAGATAGTTAGCTTAATTCCCTTAGGAATAAATGCACCAAAGGACTGACCAGCAGAGCCTGATACACGCACATCAATGGTTGCCTCAGGCAATCCGGCCGCGCCATAGAGTTTGGTAACTTCATGACCTAACATCGTTCCAACAGCTTGTGCTGTGTTGTTGATAGGAAGTTCAATCAGAACATTCTGCGCGTCTTCTAGAGCCTTGGTGCTTAGTTTGATAAGCGCGTGATCAAAGTGTTTCTCTAATTCGTGGTCTTGGTAGGTGAATCTTCGCAGTGGACCAGTGTTAGGTTGCGGAGCTGAAAGGATTGGAGTCAGATCTAAGCCATCAGCCTTCCAGTGTGAAATTGCTCTATTGGCATCAAGTAACTCGCTGTGCCCTATGGCCTCATCTAAAGATCTAAAACCTAAGGAAGATAAATATTCTCTTACCTCTTCAGCTAAGAACATGAAGAAGTTAACAACATGCTCTGCTTGACCGGTGAAACGTGCACGAAGGTCAGGGTTTTGAGTCGCAACTCCAACTGGGCAGGTATCTAGATGGCAGACACGCATCATTACGCAACCTGATACCACTAGTGGTGCTGTAGCAAAACCAAACTCTTCAGCACCTAGCAGTGCAGCAATGACAACATCTCGCCCAGTTTTCATCTGACCATCAACCTGCACTGAGACTCGATCTCTTAGACCGTTGACCATAAGTGTCTGTTGGGTCTCAGCTAAACCAAGCTCCCAAGGAGTACCAGCGTGCTTTAGTGAGTTCAAAGGTGACGCTCCAGTGCCACCATCGTGACCTGAAACCAAAATCACATCAGCTTTCGCTTTGGCCACTCCAGCAGCAACAGTACCGATACCTACTTGGCTTACTAACTTCACATGCACACGTGCACTCGAGTTAGCACGCTTGAGATCAAAGATAAGTTGCTTGAGGTCTTCGATTGAATAGATGTCGTGATGCGGTGGTGGAGAAATTAGACCAACACCAGGTGTTGAGTGTCTTATGTCAGCAATCCATGGGTAAACCTTGTTTGGTGGTAATTGACCACCTTCACCTGGTTTTGCTCCCTGTGCCATCTTGATTTGAATGTCGTCGGCGTGAGTTAGATACATACTGGTTACACCAAAACGACCTGAAGCTACCTGCTTGATTGCGCTTCGTCTAGCTGGGTCCAAAAGTCTTCCAACTTCTTCGCCACCCTCACCAGTGTTAGATTTCGCGCCAATCATGTTCATGGCGATTGCCAATGTTTCATGAGCTTCAGGAGAAATCGACCCATAAGACATTGCGCCAGTTGAGAATCGCTTTACAATCTCACTAGCTGGCTCAACCTCGTTGAGCGGCACAGCAGGTCGAACTCCTTCTCGGAGCATGAACAGACCTCTTAGTGTCATCAGCTGCTCTGCTTGATCATCGATGAGCTTTGTGTATTGCCTAAAGATGTCGAAGCGCTTGGTTTTGGTTGCGTGCTGCAACTTGAAAATGGTCTCCGGATTGAATAGGTGCGGAGGGCCTTCTCTACGCCACTGGTATTCGCCACCAACTTCAAGTTCTTCATGTGGACGGATTGCGCGCTCGATCGGATAGGCGCTCGAGTGCCGTGTTGTAATCTCTTGAACAATAACTTCTAGTCCGATACCGCCTAGTTGACTTGTTGTGCCTGTGAAGTATGCATCGACGAACTCTTGACTCAAACCAATGGCTTCAAAACACTGTGCACCTGAATAGGAAGAGACTGTTGAGATACCCATCTTGGACATAATCTTTAGAACGCCTTTGCCAAGACCCTTGATCATGTTCTTGGTGGCTTGTTCAATGGTCACACCTTGAATGGTTCCGTTACGAACCATAAGCTCAACAGATTCAATGGCTAGGTATGGGTTGATGGCTGCAGCACCGAAACCAATAAGAGCTGCAACGTGATGAACCTCTCGCACGTCACCAGCTTCTACAACCAAACCAACCTTGGTGCGGTTGCCTGTCTTGATTAGGTGATGGTGAACCGCAGAGGTAAGCAGAAGGCTCGGGATTGGAGCTAGTTCCCTATTGCTGTCTCTATCAGAAACAACTACAAAGTTACATCCTGCAGCTACTGCCTCATCAAGTTCAAGGTAAACATCCTTAAGTCTTTGAGCAAGAGCTTCGGCTCCCTCGTCAACTCTGAATAGACCTTTGACGATGTGCGATTTACCAATACCAGAGTCTTCGCTGAACTTGATTTTAGATATCTCATCGTTAGTGAGTACTGGGAAATCTAGAATCACCATCCGAGCGTGCTCTGGTGTTGCAGTTAGCAAGTTCTGTTCAGGGCCGATGCCAACTCCTAAAGATGTAACAATCTCTTCACGGATGCTATCTAGTGGAGGGTTAGTTACTTGAGCAAACTGTTGCACAAAGTAGTCAAAAAGCAGTCTTGGTCTGTCACTTAGAGCTGCAATCGGAGTATCAGATCCCATCGCACCTAATGGCTCAGCACCTGATCTGGCCATAGGCGCAATCAAGATACGAAGCTCCTCTTCCGTGTAGCCAAAGGTTCTTTGTCTTCGACTTACTGAACTCTTTGTATAGGCAACATGCTCGCGGTCAGGTAAATCTTTCAAGTTGATGCGGTTCTCGGCTAGCCACTTACCCCATGGCTCAGCAGCGGCTATCTCAGCCTTAATTTCTGAATCATCGATGAGTCGACCAGTTGCAGTGTCAGCAAGGAACATACGTCCTGGCTGCAATCTACCTTTGCGAACAATTCGAGATGGATCAATATCAACAACACCAATTTCAGAAGCTAAAACAACTAGCCCATCTTCTGTGACGATGTATCGTCCAGGTCTAAGACCGTTTCTATCCAATGTTGCGCCGACTAGATTTCCGTCAGTGAAAATAACAGCGGCAGGGCCATCCCAAGGCTCCATGAGCATCGAGTGATACTCGTAGAAATCTCGTAGTTGAGGATCCATGTCGGTTTGCTTTTCCCAAGCTTCAGGAATCATCATCATCATGGCGTGTGGCAGTGACCTACCTGATTGCACTAGAAGTTCTAAGACTTCATCAAATGAAGCTGAGTCGCTTCCGCCAGAGGTAACAATTGGCTTTAGCTGTTCGATGTCCGGAAGGAGTTGGGAGTTTAGTCTCGCTTCTCTTGCTCGCATCCAGTTTCTGTTTCCCTTAACAGTGTTGATCTCTCCATTGTGAGCAATCATTCTGTAAGGGTGCGCAAGAGGCCAAGATGGGAATGTGTTTGTCGAGAAACGTGAGTGAACCAAAGCAAGTTTTGATTCGAACAGATCGTTGCTTAGGTCTGGGTAGAAAGGCTCAAGCTGAAGTGTAGTGACCATGCCTTTATAGACAATTGTCTTAGCAGATAGCGAAGGATGATAGGCAGCTAACTCTCGCTCTGAAATCTTTCTAACAAAGAACAACTCTCGTTCAAGTTCTTCGGTAGAAACTTTCTTTGTGCTTGTCACAAACACCTGAATGATCTGCGGCATCGCAGCTCTTGCTAGATCACCTAGTGAATCAGGATTGGTTGGAACTTCTCGAATTCCTAATAGATCCAATCCACGTGATTCACAAATCTTGGCAAAAGAAGCAGCAAAGCTCCTGGAGTCTGCATCGATTTCAATAAAAACTAACCCTGCACCATAAGAACCAGAATTAGGAAGTTCAAAGTCAACAACTGATCTAAAGAAAGAGTCAGGTATCTGTGTAATGATTCCTGCGCCATCACCTGTTCCAGCATCCGAACCAACAGCTCCACGGTGCTCTAGGTTGCGAAGAGCACTAAGCGCAGTTTCGATAATGTCGTGTCCTGCTGTTCCACGCAAAGTTGCAACCATGGCAAGTCCACAGGCATCCTTATCGCGAGCAGGGTCGTATAGGCCTGATGCTGCTGGAGCGGTATTGAACCGCTCAAACGGCGACTGACCAGACATGTCGAACTCCATTCAAGTAGATGTGATGGGGACGACAATGGCCCGAAAAAAGGGGTGGAAAAGGAGACTAATCCTTCTCTGGTGTTTGGGTCAATTCTACTTCAGTTGCCTCAGGCTCTGAAGTAGGGCTCTCAGGGTCCTTTTCAGCAGCCACAGCAGCTAGTTGCTTGTTGGATCGGCCAGGCAGGTAGCCAGTAGTTTCAACACCAGTGTGCCTATAACGCTGAATCATTAGCAGCGCAAAACCAAGCAAGAAGCCCACCAAGGCTGACATCTGGTTAGTTCTAAGGCCAAGAATGATGTCGCTAGGGTCTAAGCGGATGCCCTCGATGAAGAAACGGCCGAATGAGTACCACATTAGATAGAGGGCAAACATGCGGCCCCAACGTAGGTTGAATCTCTGTTCTAGAAGCAGTAGGACAGCTATTCCTAGAAGTGACCATAGTGATTCATAGAGGAAAGTCGGATGAAAGGTTAGACCCTCAGGAAGGCCTAGTGGGTAACTTGGGTTGAATTTAGGTATCTCAAGTCCCCAAGGCAAATCTGTAGGAGATCCAAACAATTCATTGTTGAAGTAGTTTCCCCAACGGCCTAGAGCTTGTGCAGCGAGAAGTCCTGGCACTAGTGCATCTGCGAAGGAGAGGAACCTGATTCCAGCCGATTCGATTCTCAGTGGCTTGATGTCAACTTGGCAGGCAATGTATGCACCGATTGATCCAAAGATAATCGCACCATAAATAGCTAGGCCACCTTCCCAAAGTCTGAACATTGAAGTCCAGTCTCGGCCAGGACCAAAGTAGTCGCCAATATGTGTTGCGACGTGGAACAGACGTCCACCAACAATTCCGAATGGCACAGCCCAGATTGCGATGTCAATTGCTAAGCCCGCTTCCATACCGCGAGCTTTCATTCGACCAGCAGTTAGAAATGTTGCCACCACGATTCCAGCAAGGATAAACAACGCATAGTAGTGAATAACAACTGGCCCTAATGTGAAATCGGAAACAGTTGGCGAAGGAATCGAAAAGAACACTGACATTGTTAGATACCACCTTTTAGTTGTTTCACGGTTTTGCGTAGCTCTTCGATTCCGCCATCGCGGTAAGCCTTAATAAAAACACTTCCAACAATTGCACCATCGGCGTAGGAATTAACTTCAGAGACCTGATCAGCTGTTGAGATACCTATACCAACACAAACAGGAACTTCAGTTTTTGTGTTACGTACACCTGATACAACTCCTCGAGCTTTGGCATCTAGGTCTTCCCTAGCGCCAGTAATACCCATGGTGGAAACTGCGTAGATAAATCCCCTGCTCAATCTTGCAACTTCATCTAGTCGCTTCTGGGACGAAGAAGGTGTTGCCATAAATACGCGGTCAAGGCCTAATTCATCTGAGTACGCTAGCCAGTCGGCTGCTTCATCAGGAATCAGATCTGGTGTGATCAAACCTGCTCCACCAGCAGCCTTTAGATCGCGAGCGAATCGTTCAACGCCATACTGCAAGATTGGGTTCCAGTAACTCATCACTAATACCGGAGTTGAAACTCTAGAAGTGATTTGTTTTACCAAGTCGAAAAACATACTGAGCTTGAATCCGTTGGCTAGAGCCTTCTCGGTTGCTACTTGGATAACTAATCCATCCATAACCGGATCGCTGTAAGGAACGCCAAGTTCAAGAATGTCGATGCCGGATTCGCACATGGCAACACAAGCTTCGACTGATTCTTGAACCGTAGGATAGCCAGCAGGAAAATATCCAATCAGGGCAGGCTGACCCTTATCGGAAAGGCCGTGAAGTAAAGTTTCTGTCGTGCTCATCGGTTAGGCCAAGAATCCAAAGTACTTACCAACAGTTTCCATGTCTTTATCGCCACGGCCACTTAGGTTCAGCAGGATTGATGAACCAGCAGGCAAAGTGTTTCCATACTTGATGACACCGGCAAGAGCGTGCGCAGTTTCAATTGCAGGAATGATGCCTTCAGTTTGAGATAGAGCTTTAAGGGCTTGCATTGCCTCGCCGTCACTAATACCGAAATATTGAGCACGGTTTAAATCCTTCAACCAAGAATGCTCTGGACCAACGCCTGGATAATCTAAACCAGCAGAGATCGAGTGGCTTTCAATAGTCTGTCCGTCTTCGTCCTGAAGCATGTAGCTCTTAGCTCCGTGCAACACACCAACGCGGCCCTTACTCAAAGTAGCCGCATGTCTCATGGTCTCCATACCATCGCCTGCTGCTTCAAATCCCCAAAGCGCAACCTCTTGATCATCTAGGAACGCGTGGAACAATCCGATAGCGTTCGAACCGCCACCAACACATGCCGTTACAACATCAGGTAGGAAACCATAGTCATCAAGCATTTGCTGGCGAGCTTCTTTACCGATTACAGAGTGGAAATCTCTAACGATGGTTGGAAACGGGTGTGGGCCCGCAACTGTACCAAGCAGGTAGTGAGTGTCATCAACATTTGCCACCCAGTCGCGAAGCGCTTCATTGATGGCATCTTTAAGTGTTCTTGAACCCGTTGTTACAGCTACAACTTCAGCACCTAGAAGCTTCATACGAGCAACATTCAGTGCTTGTCGCACAGTGTCAACTTCTCCCATGTAAACAACACACTCGAGACCGAATAATGCAGCAGCGGTTGCACTGGCAACACCGTGTTGACCTGCACCTGTCTCAGCAATAATTCTTTTCTTACCCATACGCTTGGCAAGAAGAGCCTGACCAATAACGTTATTGATTTTGTGCGACCCAGTGTGATTCAGATCTTCGCGCTTTAGAAATACCCTGACATCGCCTGCTAGAGCTGCAAACTTAGGTACCTCTGTGATGATCGAAGGTCTTCCAACATAGCTCTTGTTCAGTTCATCGAGCTCAAGGGCGAATGTTGGGTCGGCTTTCGCCTGCGCGTAAGTTTCCTCAAGTTGGTCAAGGGCAGCGATGAGCGATTCAGGTACGAAACGGCCACCGTACTCACCAAAGTACGGT
Organism: Micrococcales bacterium; assembly: GCA_947489235.1. GTDB lineage: Bacteria > Actinomycetota > Actinomycetes > Actinomycetales > Microbacteriaceae > Rhodoluna. The sequence continues at coordinate 47,464 of CANLDE010000001.1, read as the reverse complement.
CCGTCCTGGTCTCTTAGCGAAGTATTCTCAGTCATCTTCTAAAGTCTAATCTTAGGAACAGAGGTGAATTGCTTTAGCAGAGCTTCAGTATCTCCCGTGACTAGTGCCTCACCCACAAGCACCATGTCGGCACCTGCATTAGCGTAGGCAAGCACATCTGTCTGGTTGCGCACAGCTGACTCGGCAACAGCAATGCAATCGGCAGGCAATAGGTCAGCAAGGGTAGCAAACAGTTCCCTATCAGTCTCGAAGGTAGATAGATCACGAGCGTTTATCCCAATCAGCTTCGCTCCTAGATCAATGGCCCGAGTAACCTCTTCGCTGTTGTGAGTTTCTACAAAAGGCGTCATTCCGAAGCTTTCAACAAACCTTGCCAGCTGCTCTAAAACACTCTGTTCTAAACCTGCAACGATAAGCAAAACCAAGTCTGCTCCGTATGCTCTAGCCTCTAAAACTTGCTGTTCTAGAGAAACAAAGTCCTTGCGAAGGATTGGGATTGATACTGCTTGTCTAACTGCTGCAAGATCTGCAAGAGAGCCTTTGAACTTGCGCTCTTCGGTGAGCACACTGATTGCTGAAGCGCCACTGGTTTCATAGATTTTAGCTAAAGCAGCAGCGTCCGGAATGTTGGCTAGATCACCTTTGGAGGGACTAGCTCTTTTGATCTCAGCGATTACCTCAATGTTGCTACCTGAGCCAAAGTGGGACAGTGCACTTATCGCAGGCTTGGCTACCGCAATGAGTTTGTCTAAATCGGCTATCGAGCTATGTTCTAGCCGTGCCTGAGCATCGGATAGCGCACCGGCGTAGAGATCTTGCAGCATTACTTCTTAGAGGAAGTTACTCGGTCAACGCCAAAGCCAAGTTTGGCTAAGACTGGACCTAATGGAATGGAGACTACGGTGATTACTGAGCCAATAATTACTAGGGATGCATCCTCAATAACAACACCGAGCGTGCCAATTGTTACCCCGACAATTGCTGTGGTGACTGCAGCCCAAGCTGCAATTGAGTGACCGTGGCCTGGTTCGTTATCGTGATTGCTCATTTGTTACCTCTCCTTGCTCAATCTTAACAAGTCTTGTTACTTTGGTGCTCTAAAAACCTTATTTGCTTCCAAAAAGTGCGTTGGCCTGATCAATCGAGGTCAATACAGCTGACATCTTGGCCAGTGTCTCTTGGTATTCAGACTCAGGCATTGAATCTAGAACAATTCCTGCACCAGCTTGCACTCTGGCAACTCCGTCCCGGATAAACGCTGTTCTAATAGCAATCGCCAAGTCGGCATTGCCTTCGAAATCGAGATAGCCAACTACCCCACCAAAAATGCCACGATTTGCAGATTCAAGATCGTTAATGATTTCCAGCGCTCGTGGCTTAGGAGCGCCTGAAAGTGTGCCAGCAGGGAACGTTGCTTTGAACACATCTACTGGAGTCTTACCTGCTCCTAAGTCTCCTTCAACTGTAGAAACTAGGTGCATGATGTGACTAAAGCGTTCAATCTTCATGAACTGGGTTACAGTTACGGACGCTGGGTCACAAACCTTGAGCAAATCGTTTCTAGCGAGGTCAACAAGCATGAGGTGCTCTGCTCGTTCTTTTTGGTCAGCAATCAGTGAGTCAGCGAACTCTTCATCTTGACCTTGATCCTTACCACGTGGTCTAGAACCTGCAATCGGATGCATGACCACTTTGTTACCAGAAACTTTAACAAGTGCTTCTGGAGAAGAGCCAACAACGGCGTACTCACCATTAGCGTCTGAATAGTTGAGGAGATACATGTACGGAGACGGATTGAGAGCACGCAATACTCGATAGACATCAATTGGTCTTGCCGTGACTTCCATATCGATGCGCTGAGATAAAACCACTTGGAAGACATCACCGGCAACCACATGGAACTTGCCTTTTTCAACAGCATTGATGAAATCTTCATGAGAGGTTCTAGGAGTTCTCTGTAAGTGTGTTCCCTCAGTTGCTGAAGAAAGAGCTTGCGCAGTTGGTTCGGCTAATTTGGATTCGAGTGCTTGTATACGGCTAATTGCATCTTCATACGCATGTACGTAATCGGTGCTGCTGTCACAGTAAATGTTCGACACAACCAGAACACTGCTGGTTTTGTGATCCAGTACGATGACATCTTGAACCATCTCTAGATGAATCTTAGGCCTGGCGTAATCTTGTGCAGGAGCCTCAGGTAGGTTCTCAATGTCACGGATAACATCCCATGAGAATAATCCAACCAAACCAGAGGTAAGTGGTGGAAGGTCGGGCATCGCAAGTGTGTTCCATGATGCTTGAACCAGGCGTATAGCCTCCAGTGGCTTGCTAGGTAGCTCATCTGAACTAGGTAAGGCAAGTTTTAGATTGGTTACCAAAAAATCACTATCCGTTTCAATGAAACTGGTTCTACTCGCAACTCCTATGAAGCTATATCTTGACCAAACACCCTGCTCAGCAGATTCAAGAAGAAAAGTTCCTGAGCGACCGGCTGAAAGCTTTTCAAACATTCCAACCGGAGTATCGTTACCGCCGAACAGTGTGCTAAATACTGGAACGACATCACCAAGCTTTGCTTTGCTCAGGAATTCGTCCTTGGAAATGTTGTATTTGTTAGTCATGTGAAACACTTACCCCGACTTCAACATGATGTGAATCAAAGCATGATTCTGAGCCAGTGTGACAACTCGGACCTTCAGGCTTAGCCAAAACCAATATTGAATCCGAATCGCAATCTAGTTCCAGTGAAACAACGTTTAGAACATTGCCTGATGTTGCACCTTTCTTCCAAAGCTCATTACGTGATCTTGACCAGAAGTGGCAGAAACCCGTCTCTACAGTTTTATCAAAAGCCTCACGGTTCATGTATGCGAGCATAAGAACTCGTCCAGTGTCGATGTTCTGGACAATCGCTGGAATCATCTCGTGCTTATCAAAATCAGGTTTAAACATTGTCTACAGTCTAACTTTTACACCCTGGTTATGCAGGGCTGCCTTAACCTCAGAGATAGTAAGGACTCCAGAGTGAAACACTGAGGCTGCTAGAACTGCGTTAGCTCCTGCTTCGACAGCAGGTAAGAAGTCCTGAGCTGTGCCAGCTCCGCCACTTGCTATAAGTGGCAATGTGCTGGCTGCCCGCACAGCCGCAATCAGTTTGGTATTGAAACCAGCCTTGGTTCCATCGGCATCCACGCTATTGATGAGCAACTCGCCAATTCCGCGCTGTTGATTTGCTCTAACCCAGGCGATGGCATCTGTATCTGTTTGTCTAGTGCCACCGTGAGTTGTTAGCAGATAACCCGAGGGACTGCTTTGACTCTCAATAATGTCTAGGGATATGACGACTATTTGATCGCCATACTTTCCAGAAATCTCATCGATTAGACCAGGGTTGGAAACTGCAGCAGACCCGATGCTTACTTTGTCAGCTCCAGCATCTAAGTAGCTGGCAACATCTTCGAGCTTGTAAATACCGCCACCTACCGTCAGTGGAATAAAAATACTTGCAGCTGTTCTCTTGATCACATCAAGCATTGCTTGACGACCTTCAAGACTTGCAGAGACATCTAAGAAAGTAATTTCATCCGCGCCTGCTTCGTAATAACTGGTTGCTAGTTCAACTGGATCTCCTATGTCCGCAAGGCCCTTGAACTGAACACCCTTTACGACTCTCCCATCCTTAACGTCGAGACAGGGAATGATGCGGATAGAAAGTGTCATCTTAGATTCGTGCAGCGTGGATGGCACTAACAAGAATTGCTCTTGCCCCAAGTTCGTAAAGCTCATCCATCTTCAGGTTAGTTTCACTGCTGAGCACAAGCGCTCTGACAGCAACCCAGTTTGGATCTTTAGTAGGAGAAATGGTTGGTGACTCAATTCCAGGAGTAATTGCTGATGCTTTCTCTACCAGAGATGTTGGGCAGTCGTAGTCGAAGATCACGTATTCGCGAGCAACAATCACACCGTTAAGTCTGCGAAGTAGTGCTGCATGCTTATCTAAACTAGAAGAATTGGCAATCAGATAAGCAGAAGATTCCAGAATCACTTCACCAAATGGTTCCAAGCCTGCTTGTCTAAGGGTGTTGCCGGTTGAAACAACATCCGCAATCAGATCTGCTACCCCTAAACTGACTGCCGTTTCAACTGCACCATTAAGTGCGATCACCTCAGCTTTGATTCCTTTTTGAGTTAAGTAGTCCTCGACAATGTTCTTGTATGCAGTCGCGACTCTCTTCCCATTGATTTGCTCAATTGATTGAAACTCTCCGATAACACCAGCAAAAGTGAAAGTAGATTGACCAAAGTTCAAGTCAGCTACTCGAACTGCCTTAGATCTACTATCCATAAGCAGGTCCAAACCGGTGATTCCAATGTCTAGAGCACCTGTACCAACATAAGTGGCTATGTCTCTTGGTCTTAGGTAGAAGAATTCGATGTTGTTTCGAGTATCTACTACGCGTAGTGTTTTGGTGTCCTTGCGAACGGCATAGCCCGCTTCAGCCAACATCGCCGTAGCAAAGTCAGCAAGAATGCCCTTATTAGGCACAGCAACTCTAAGCATGTTCATTAGTAACGCTCCTCAAGATCTTGAATAGTCAAACCCTTTGCCACCATCAAGACTTGTAGGTGATAAATCAGTTGACTTATTTCTAGAGCAAGGTCGTCTTTGGTTTCATGCTCTGCGGCCATCCAAACTTCGGCGGCTTCTTCAACAATCTTCTTTCCGATGGCATGTACGCCTTGGTCTAACAAGTCCTTAGTGTTTGATGCTAGGTCTTGCGACTGTGCTTTGAGCTGTAGTTCATTGAAAAGAGATTCGAAGGTCTTCATTAAGTTATTTTACAGTTGAAATAACTAGTTATGCGAGGCAGCTTGAGCGGTTTCCCTCAATTGAGTAATCATCTCTTGTCTGTCGGGACTGCCGAACACGGAATTACCAGCCACGAATGTGTCTGCTCCAGCAGAAGCGGCTGCACCAATAGTCGCTAAGTCAATTCCGCCATCTACTTGCAACCATGTATCAAGACCCTGAGCGCTAATCAATCTTCTAGTTTCAGAAATCTTCTCAATTGATCCCTGCATGAATGATTGTCCCCCGAAACCTGGTTCAACGGACATGATCAAAACTTGGTCGAAATGAGTTACTAGGTCTTCTAAGACAGCTACTGGAGTGTTTGGCTTGATCGAAATGCCAACCCTGGATCCTGAAGCCCTAACAGCCTTTGAGATTGCTACAGCGTCTTTGCAGGCTTCATAGTGAACTGTGACAGAAAATACGCCTAGTTCTGCATACTTTACGGCCCAGTGATCAGGATTTTCAATCATTAGATGAACATCTAGGGGTAACGAAGTTATCGCCTGCATCCGCTTGACCACGCCTGGACCGAAGGTCATGTTTGGAACAAAATGGCCATCCATAACATCCACGTGTATTCCATCTGCCGATGAGATAGTTGCGAAATCTCTTTCAAAATTCACGAAATCGGCACTCAGGATGCTCGGCTGGATTCTAATGCTCATAAATAAACCCTATAACCGCTCTAGTCCTTAGTCAGCATGGCCATGAACATGCAGTCCGTGTTGTCTCGATTGGTATAAAGCTGGACTGTCTTTCTATTTGTAGGCAATGTGCCACCCATCAGAGATTTGTTGAGGCTGGCTGTCAGATCTAGCACTTTGAGACCAAGCGTTCGCTGTGCCTTATCTACAATGGCAACTGTTTCGGACAGATGTGGAGAACAAGTAACAAACAAAAGCAATCCACCAGGTTTTAGAGCATTGCTAGCGCTTTCTAGTAACTCAAACTGCAGCTGCGTTAGAGTCTTGAGATCCTCTGAAGATTTACGCCACCTGGCTTCTGGTCGTCTTCTAAGAGCTCCAAGCCCACTACAAGGCGCATCAACAATAATTCGGTCGTATGAGTTTGGAGAATCGGTTCCAATCTGACGACCATCTTCTATAGTGACTGAAACATTGTGAAACGGCTTGAGCGCATTAGAAACAAGTTTGGCGCGATGCTCTTGAACCTCATTAGCAACCAATGTTGCACCAGACTTGTCCGCAAGGGCTGCAAGAAGCGCAGCTTTACCGCCAGGACCTGCGCACATGTCAAGCCACTTCTCGCCTTGCTCTTTAGCCTTGAAACCTACAAGAGCAAGAGCCGCAATTTGAGATCCTTCATCCTGAACTCTTGCTGTTCCAACACGCACCTCTGTTATCTCCCCTGGGTTTCCGGACTCGATAGAAAACCCATACGGACTAAATCGATTAGGCATAGCGCCACTGACGTCAAAGTCAGAAACTTCCGACAAACCTGGCAAAGCAACAAGGTTCACAAAAGCTGGATGATTGTTTGTAGCTAGTAGATCTTCTATCTGATCGGCTAGTCCATCTGCTGTTAGAGCCTGTGTGAGGGCTCGCACAATCCACTGAGGATGGCTGTAGTGAATTGATAAGAATTCAGTCTTTGAAGTGGCTTTTTGTTCTGCGATGTCTATCCATTGGTCCCAATTTTTTTCGCTCACTCGGCGAAGTACACCATTAGCAAAACCAACAGCCTTCTCCCCGACAACAGATCGAATCAAGTTAATCGTCTCGTTGATTGCCGCGTGTGGAGGGATTCTCATCTTGAGAAGTTGGTGACTACCCATTCTCAATGCGTTTAGAACAACAGCGTCAATCTCTCCAACTGGTCTGGAGCTAACTTCGTTGAGTATGAAATCATAAGTCAACTGCCATCTAATTGTTGAAAATGCTAGCTCTTGAGCCAGAGCAGAGTCCCTAGTGTTTAGTTTTGCCTCTTCAAGAAGGTTTGGCATTACTAGGTTCGCGTAGCTGTCCTCAAAAGTCACTTTGTTTAGAAGTTCCAGCGCAACGCTTCTTGCAGATGTAGGTGTCCTCATTTGAGAGTGACCGCACCGGTTTGTCCATTAAGCCAATCTCTAGCGCTCATTGCATTACGGGAAGCAGGCTGCACTTCAAGTAGTTCCAACGAGGTGCCATTGCCGCAGACAACGATGACCTTATCGCTTACTAGTGATACCTCACCTATTTCGCCAACAGAGACGTGTCCAGCAAGATCCCTAGCCCTCAAGACTCGCATAGGTTCATCGTTGAAAACGCACCAAGACATAGGTTCAGGATTCATCGCCCTAACAAGATGAGAAATCGTAAACGCTTCAGATGAAAAATTAATCTTCGCTTCTTCTCTTGAAGTCTTGGGAGCTAGAGTGATGTCTCCAAATTGGTTGGTCAAATCGTGAGAGCTTGCATAAATCTTTGCAAGCTCAGCGTTGAGCAAGGTTATTGCCAGTGTTGAGAGCCTAGCCAGCAGTTCACCTGCGTTCTCATCTGGCTGTATGAGCGTTGGAACCTTTGAAACAATTGGACCAGTATCAAGCCCTGTGTCGATCCTAAAAAGAGTTACACCTGTTTCTTTATCACCGTGTTGCAGTGCGCGTTGGACAGGAGCAGCTCCCCGCCACCTAGGCAAGATGCTGAAGTGCACATTGAACCAGCCCCCTGGAATAGAGCGCAGAGCATCTTCACGCAAGATAACGCCATAGGCCACAACAATCGCCAAATCAACTTTATTCAAAGCTATTTCGTCAAGAACACGTTGATCCACTTTGTTGGCTTTAATGAGATTGATACCCCGTGCTAAAGCTAACTCGGCTACAGGAGATGGTGTCAGAACCTTTTTCCTACCTGATGGTGAATCTTCACGAGTTAGAACGGCTACAACTTCATGACCTGATGTCAATAGACCTTCAAGTACTGTAGCTGCGGATGCAGGTGTACCTGCGAATAGGATTCTCATTGATTCTTAGATTACTTTGCTGTCATCCATGTTGATGCGATAAACGCGTTCGCCAGGCTTCTTTGTCTTGCTTGACTTGGTAAGATCCTGCGTTGTTTTACTCAGGAGTTCGGCAAAATCCATGCCGTAACTGTATGGGTAATCCAGTACCAAGAGATTAGGTTGCTCAACTTTTAGCGTCCTCACTCTGTCTTTCGGCATCACAGCTTCCAACTGGGCTAAAAGTCTCGAGTGGTCTAAAGAGTTGGAGCTGGAAACAGAGGCAACTCTTGTTTGCGGTGGAAGGGCTAGGTCCACCCGATCTGAATAATCATCTCGAATCGCCCCATGGAAATCCAGGGTCAGCATTCTCTCCGCTAGGGACTCTCTAAGTCCAACAAAGATAATCTTCGCTGAACTTTTTGCCAAGGAAATCGCATTTGCCCATTTACCAATGCTTTGCTCTGCAGCTCTGAGCCTTGGTGCACCGATCATCCTTGACGCATCGGCGATGAGCACTACAGAGTAGCCGCCATCAATTTCTGGTTCTGATCCAGGGGTAGCAACAACTAGAAGTGATTGACCAGACACTTTTGTTAACCGATTCTCGCCGTTTGAACGCAACACTGCTGCCTCAGGAAAGCTTCGTTCCATCTGTGAAGCGATAGCCGAAGCACCAAGCACTGTTGGCCGGGTAGCTGTCTTCCCACAAGTACATGCAGGAAGTTCCATGTTTGCTTTGCAGGAACGACACCTGAACTTGCCTGAGGGGTCCACCCAGATTGAGGACGAGCAAATCGAGCATACTCTCTGCTCCTTGCATGAGATGCAAACAAGAGAGCTTGCCCAACCCGCTGTGGCGATTTGTATAAGAACGGAATCGCCAGCTTTGAGAGTATTGCTTACCAATGCGAAAGAATTCGCGTCTAGCCGGTCGCTTAGATCAGTAACGATAGCGTTAGGAATATCGCCAACGGCTTGCAGTGGAACCAGGTGGCCCATGTCAATTAGTCGAATAACTTCAGTTGATGGTGCGTGTGAAGCTATTACTATCTTGGATTGTTCAAGTTCTGCTCTTTGCAACAGAACCTCTCTAGATTGCCAATAAGGTGCCGACTGTTCTATATGCGACTCATCACCGTCGTCCCAAAGCAACAAGAGGCCTAGATTCTTAGCAGGAGCGAAGCAAGCACTTCGAAGCCCATAATTGATCGCGACAGTAGAACAAGCGAAAAGATGGTTGAGATGTCTCTGCGAGCCGGTGTCAGAGCTTGAGTGGCGATAAGCAATTTGCGAGATTCCAAGTTCTTGAAGCGCAGCCTCGAATCTTGCTAGTTCAGCAAAGTCTGGTAGCACCACTAGCGTGCTTTTACCCTGTAGATACTCGTTCAGTGCCGCTAGTGCGAAATCTATTCCCCAGCCCGATCTGTGACTGCCATTCCCTAACAACTTGGGCGTGAAGTAGGTGCGCGGGTTCTCTTGTAGATGAACAATCAACTCGTTCTCTTTAACTAACTCCTTGTGAGTTGGGACTTCCTGTGTGCCAGTCACAAAGTTCTTCTCGACTCTTACATACCTCTTGGGTATCGCTGTTGAGAGTAACTCTCCTACTGTTCCAGCCTGTCTTGCTGCTACTGCTTTACATAGTGCTAGTTGTTGCGGTGTCAAAACTGAGGTTATCGATGCGAGAGAGAGAATAGAGAGAAGTTTCTCACGTGGATTATCTTCTTGATCAATTGCGCAAACAACACCGGTTTTCTCTTTAGCACCAGATCCGAAGGGAACATTAACCTGGTAACCCGGTTGTAGTTGGTCTGCTAAATCTTCTGGCACAAGATAATCAAATTCTTTGTCCAACTGCGGCAGAGCGGAACTAAAACGAATCTTTGCTACCAGTGGCATTACATACCTACGGCAGTTAGCAGGTCAGAGACCTTGTTGGTTTTCTCCCAGCTGAAATCTGGTAGCTCTCTTCCAAAATGTCCGTAAGTTGAGGTAGCTCCGTAAATAGGTCTTAGTAGATCGAGTTCATCAATGATTGCTCCAGGTCTAAGGTCGAATACATCGATTACTGCTTTCTCAATGAGATCCACATCAACGTTGTTAGTTCCAAAGCACTCAACGTACAAGCCGACAGGCCTGGCTACACCAATCGCATAAGCCACTTGAACTTCAGCCTTAGTCGCTAACCCTGCTGCTACTAGGTTCTTCGCAACCCAACGCATTGCGTAAGCAGCAGAGCGATCTACCTTGGATGGATCTTTACCACTAAATGCTCCACCTCCGTGGCGACTATATCCGCCATAGGTGTCAATAATGATTTTGCGTCCAGTAAGACCTGCATCGCCTTGTGGGCCGCCGATTACGAAGTTCCCTGTCGGGTTTATCAGTAGCTTGCTGTCGGCAAAATCGAAATTGAAAGAAGACAACACTGGCTCAACCACATACTTGGATACAGCTTCGCCTATTTCCTTGTTGCTGATTCCCGGGTTGTGCTGTGTGCTGACAACTACTGTCTGCACTGCAACTGGTTTATCCCCTTCGTAACCGATGGTTACCTGTGTCTTGCCGTCAGGTCTTAGAAAGTTAATGACGCCTTCGTGTCTCACTTTTGCTAATTGTTCAGCTAGAGAATGCGCAATCTTGATTGGAAGTGGCATCAACTCTTTAGTTTCGGTGCAAGCAAAACCAAACATTATTCCCTGGTCGCCTGCGCCTTGTTTGTCATAGTCGTCCTTTGACTCTCCAACTACGCTCTCTAGAGAAGAATCAACTCCCATAGCGATATCCGCTGATTGTCTGCCAATTGAAACGCTAACTCCACAGGATGTTCCATCAAAGCCGATGTCCGATGAGTTGTAGCCGATTTGCAGCAGCTTGGATCTAACAATGTCGGGAATCTCTGCGTAGCCTTCGGTTGTAATCTCTCCAGCAACGTGGACTAAACCAGTTGTCACTAATGTCTCTACCGCCACTCGTGAGGAAGGGTCTTGGGCTAGAAGGTTATCTAAGATAGCGTCGCTGATTTGATCGCAAATCTTGTCTGGATGGCCCTCTGTCACTGATTCAGAGGTGAAGTATCTAGTTTTATTCATATTCCAACCAGTATATCTCTGCTAACAGACACGGCAGGGATTGTTTCAACCGATCAGCTTGATTGTTTCGTCGATTACCTGGTTGGCAACTTCAAGTTTGGTACCTTGGCTTTCAATAGAACCACTTGAAGAGACAATAAGCACCTGGTTGGCATCTTGGTCAAAGACTGCTCCGTTTGACACATCGTTAGCCACGATGAGGTCAACGTTTTTCTTGTGCAGTTTCGCATTCGCTTTGCTGTTCAGCTCATCTGCGTTGCCTGAACTAGATAACACTTCTGCTGCGAACCCAACCAAGATGGCCTTGAGTCCTAAGGCATTACGTTTCTCAGATAGACCACTTAGTAGATCTGGATTGGCAATCAACTTGAGTTCTAACTCGCTAGCGTCATGTCTTGATAACTTGCCTGGCTCTATGCTGGCAACCCTATAGTCGCTTACTGCTGCTGGCATGTAAATTACATCGGACACTGGAAGCATTTGGTCCAAAACTGTACTTAGTTCAGCAGTTGTTGATACGCGCGTTACATTTGCAAAACGTGAGAGATCTATATCGATGTTTATCGCTATCAGATTTACTTTAGCTCCGCGAGCTAAGGAAGCATCAGCTAAGGCGATTCCTTGTTTACCTGAGGATCTATTTCCTATGAACCGAACTGTGTCGATTGGTTCTCGTGTACCACCAGCTGCAATTGTCACTGTCTTGCCAGCTAAATCTTGAGCATGAACTGCACTTAGTGCGCTTGCAACAATATCATCAGGCTCTGGTAGTCGACCTGGACCTGAGTCATCGCCAGTGAGCCTTCCAGTAGCTGGTTCAATAATTCTCACTCCGCGTGATTTCAGAGTGTCTATGTTTGCAACAGTGGCTGGATGTTGCCACATCTCTGTGTGCATTGCAGGAGCTACTACTACTTTTGCTTTGGTAGCAAGTAAAACATTCAGCAATAGATCATCTGCTACCCCATGCGCGAACCTTGCAATAAATGCAGCAGTAGCAGGAGCAACAACTATTAGATCAGCCTCTTGGGCTAGAGCAATGTGTTTTACAGAGTCAACGTCGGTGTATAGGTCAGAGTCAACTACATTGTGGGACAACGCTTCAAGAGTTGTTGCGCCAATAAATCTAAGTGCGTTTTGGGTTGGCAAAACTTTTACCGTGTGGCCAAGTTCAGTGAAACCACGGATAACACCGGCAGCTTTATGAGCTGCTATGCCTCCTGTTACACCGACGAGAATGTGCAAGATTGCTCAGATTACTCTTTGGCAACAGAGGTGACAACAGCACCTTCTACGATTTCGCGCATTGCGATAGAAAGAGGCTTGTCATCCACAGCAGCATCTACTAGTGGGCCTACGTTGTCGAACAATGAACCCTCGTGAAGTGCTGAATAGTAATCGTTGATCTGACGAGCACGCTTAGCTGCGAAGATTACCAATCCATACTTTGAATCTGTCTTTGACATCAGTGCGTCAATAGATGGAGATACAATTCCCTCAATTTTTTCAGACATTTTTAGCTACATTTCCTTTTATTTGATGTGAGACAGATGGTTTCACGAAGTCTTCATCAAGTCTAAGACCTCAGCGGCACATTGTGCCACCTCTTCGTTGATAACTACATGGTCGAATAGGCTCTGGCTAGCCATTTCAACTTCAGCTGTATCAAGCCTGATGGCTATTTCCTCGGCGGATTCAGTGCCTCTACCAATCAATCTTCGTTTGAGCTCTTCTAAGCTAGGCGGGGCAATAAAGATGAGGTTGGCCTCTGGCATAGAGTCTTTTACCTGCCTAGCGCCTTGGATATCAATCTCGAGGATGATCTGCTTATCTGCCCTTAACGCCTCTTCAACTGGCTGTCTAGGTGTACCGTAGCGATTGCTTTGGTGAACAACCGCGTATTCGAGAAGTTCATTATTAGAAATCATCTGATCAAATTGTTCGTTTGATACAAAGAAGTAGTGCACTCCATCAATCTCACCGATACGTGGCTGCCTGGTTGTCACTGATACCGATAACAGAATCTCTGGATTGTGCTCAAGTAGGTGTCTCACCACAGTGCCTTTACCCACAGCAGTAGGTCCAGCAATTACGGTCAGTCTTGTCATGAGTAAAGCCTATTTGCTCAACGCGGTTTGCAGAATGGCTTGGTCCTCGATAACGCTGGTTCTAACGCTTTGAATGCCACCACGTAACGCGGATCGTGAGATCGTATAGATCACATCACCTGCTATGTCCTTGAAAATCGATTTCGCGTTAGCAAGCTGTGCACCTTGGAAACCAAAACCTGGTGCCAAAACCGGCGTCCTCAAATCAACCTTCCCCGAGTTGATGTCTCCAAGTTCAACAGCTCCAAGATCAACGGTTGCGCCAACTACTAACCCCAGATTGCCGAACTTATCCTTAGTGGATGCTGTAGCAGTATTTAGGAGTGCAACCTCATCCGCAACCTGCTTAGCAACTGATTTACCTTCATGAGTAGATGCCTGAAGATGCAGTCCCTCTGGATTTGAAGTCGCCGAGAGAACAAACAGGGCTTTGCCTCGTTCGCTAGCGAATGCCACGGCAGGAGTAAGTGCACCTACTCCTAAATAAGGATTTACGGTTAGAGCATCACAAATGAAAGGCGCGGACTTGGCTAACCAAGCCTGTCCGTAGGCTTCCATGGTTGATCCGATGTCGCCTCGCTTAGCATCTGCGATTACTAGGAAACCTCTCTGGTTAGCCTCTTGCAGTAACTTCTCTAAAACACTGAAACCTGCTGACCCGAAGCGTTCAAAGAATGAAACTTGAGGCTTAATGATCGCGACATCACCTTCTAGTTCATCAAGCATGGCTAAGCCAAAGCTCAATGTGCCCTGAGCAGAAACCTCAAACCCATTTTCGATCAACATTTCTTCGTGTGGATCTATGCCTACACAAAGTTGTCCACTAGTCGAGAACGCAGCAACAAGTTTCTTAGAGAAGGATTCAGGCAAGTGCTTCTCTCCTGTCTTGAGCGTGCTCTTGTAGCGATCTAACATTGAAATCGCCTGCGATAACCGTTTCGAAAGATCCGATAGCGGCAGATAGCTGAGCAATTGTAGTGAATATAGGTGCGTCAGCGGCAGTAGTTGCAGCGCGAATTTCATACCCATCTTTTCTAGCTGATGAACCTGATGGTGTATTCACAACAACATCAACTTCTCCATCGAGAATAAGGTCAACAATAGACGGACCTGCAGGTGCATCATCGTCTGCGGAATGCTTCCTCACTATACGAACAGGAATACCGTGACGCTTGAGAAGAGATGCTGTTCCGTAGGTTGCTAGAATCTCGTAACCTAGCTGCCACAACCTACGAACTGGTAGAACTACCTGGTGCTTGTCTCTATCTGCAACAGAAATAAAGATCTTGCCTGATTTAGGTAGTGCACTTCCTGCAGCTGCTTGGCTTTTGGCAAAGGCAGTTGGGAAGTCAACATCAATACCCATAACTTCGCCGGTTGATCGCATCTCTGGACCAAGTAGAGAGTCAACAAATCTTCCTTCTTTGGTAGCAAATCTCTTGAAAGGCAGAACCGCTTCCTTGACTGAGATAGCTGATGTTTCTGGAATGTGAGTGCCATCGGTAGCTGGAAGGTGCCCCTTGGAGATCAGATCATCAATTGACCAACCGACCATGACTAGCGCTGCAGCTTTAGCAAGTGTGATGCCCAGTGCCTTAGAAACAAAAGGAACTGTTCTAGATGCTCTTGGGTTAGCCTCGAGGACATAAAGAACATCGTGTGCCAAGGCGAACTGCACATTCAGTAATCCCCTAACACCAATACCCTTAGCAATCTTTTCTGTTGCTTCTCTCACTCGATTAATTTGAGTATGGCTCAGAGTAATTGGCGGAAGCGTGCAAGAAGAGTCTCCCGAGTGAATGCCGGCTTCTTCAATGTGTTCCATAACGCCACCGACATACAGTTGCTCCCCGTCATAGAGAGCGTCAATGTCAATCTCTATAGCATCATCCAGGAAGCGGTCAACCAGTAGAGGGTGCTTAGGGCCGACAATTGCTTGGTCTGCGATCCTATCGAAATAACCTTCTAGTGATTTTTGGTCATAGACAATTTCCATTCCACGTCCACCAAGAACAAAGGATGGTCTAACCAAGACAGGGAAACCAATTCCTTCAGCAATAACCTTGGCTTCGTCGAGACTTGTTGCAGTGCCATTAGCTGGAGAAATCAAACCTGCTTCATCAAGAATTCTCGAGAAAGCGCCTCGTTCTTCAGCTAGGTCAATTGCATCGGGTGTTGTTCCAAGGATAGGGATTCCATATGCTGCCAAACCTTGTGCCAAGCCCAGAGCCGTCTGTCCACCTAATTGAACAACAACACCAACTAGGTTTCCACTTGCAGACTCTGCGTGAATAACTTCAAGCACATCTTCTAGTGTTAGCGGTTCAAAGTAAAGTCTGTCACTGGTGTCATAGTCAGTGGAAACAGTTTCAGGATTGCAATTAATCATCACTGTCTCAAAGCCTGCATCGTGAAGTGCAAAAGACGCGTGCACACACGAGTAATCGAATTCAACTCCCTGGCCAATACGGTTAGGTCCTGATCCAAGGATCACTACTTTGTCAGCACCAGAGGCACGAACTTCAGTCTCCTGCTCGTAGGTGCTGTAGTGATAAGGGGTTAGTGCTGGGAACTCCCCTGCACAGGTATCAACTGTCTTGTAGACAGGTCTGATGTTTTGCGCGTATCGAATAGTTCTAACATCAAATTCGCTTAGCTCTCTAATTTCTGCAATCTGAGCGTCACTGAAGCCGAAGGACTTCGCGTAAAGCATGATCTCTTCATCCAAATCAGCAGCGTTACGAATCTCTTCAGCGATTTCATTGATAAGCACTATCTGGTCAATGAACCAAGGATCGATCTTTGTGGCTTCAAAGATTTGTACCGTGGTAGCACCAAATCGTAGAGCTTGTTGGACTGTGACTATTCGTCCGTCAGTAGGAACTTTGGAGAGTTCAATGAGTTGCTCTTTAGAGAGTTTCTGGTTTCCCCAATGGAAGGATGACCCTCTTCGTTCAAGGCTTCTAAGCGCCTTCTGCAGTGCCTGGGCATAGTTTCTTCCAATAGCCATCGCCTCACCAACAGATTTCATTGTGGTGGTGAGAGTGGCGTCGGCAGCGGGAAACTTTTCGAATGCAAATCTTGGAACCTTCACAACCACATAGTCAAGTGCTGGTTCAAAGGATGCAGGAGTTACCTTAGTAATGTCATTAGGGATCTCGTCTAGGCGGTAACCGATAGCCAGCTTTGCAGCAATCTTGGCAATCGGGAACCCAGTTGCCTTTGACGCTAATGCTGAGGATCTACTTACCCTAGGGTTCATCTCAATTACGATGATCCGACCAGTGCTTGGCTCAACTGCGAACTGGATGTTACAGCCACCAGTATCAACTCCGACAGCTCTGATGATGTCAATGGATATGTCTCTCATGTGCTGGTATTCGCGGTCAGTAAGAGTCAGTGCTGGAGCTACGGTAATTGAGTCTCCGGTGTGAACACCAACAGGATCTACGTTTTCGATAGAGCAAACAACTACAGTGTTATCCGCTGTGTCTCGCATTAGCTCTAGTTCATACTCTTTCCAACCCATTATTGATTCTTCTAGGAGAACCTCTGTGGTTGGGCTTGCTTGAAGACCTGCTCCAGCGATTCTTCTCAAGTCTTTTTCGTCGTATGCAAAGCCTGAACCAAGTCCACCCATAGTGAAAGATGGTCGCACTACAACCGGGTATCCCAGTTTGGCAGCACCTTCAAGAACTTCATCCATGGTGTGCGCGATGTATGACTTTGCTACATCAGCTCCAGCATCTAGCACTAACTGCTTGAAGGATTGACGGTCTTCGCCTGCCTTGATGGCTGAAACTTTTGCTCCGATAAGTTCTACGTTGTACTTGTCGAGAATTCCTAGTTCGTGCAGAGACATTGCAGCGTTCAGAGCGGTTTGCCCGCCAAGAGTAGGAAGGATAGCGTCAGGCTTTTCTTTGGCGATGATTGCCTCAATTACCTGAGGTGTGATTGGTTCAATGTATGTTGCATCCGCAAAGTCAGGATCAGTCATGATTGTTGCTGGGTTGCTGTTTACAAGAATTACTCTTATTCCCTCGGCCCTAAGCACACGGCAAGCCTGGGTTCCTGAATAGTCGAACTCACAGGCCTGTCCGATGACAATAGGTCCTGAGCCAATAACTAGAACACTCTTGATGTCTTCTCTGCGCGGCATTAGATAGCTTTCTTTGCTTGGTTGTTGCGAATCATTTCGATCAAACGATCAAATAGGTAGTTGGCATCGTGTGGTCCTGCAGCTGCCTCTGGGTGATACTGAACTGAGTATGCAGGAATATCTAGACATTCAAGACCTTCAACGACATCATCATTTAGACAAATGTGGCTAACTCTTACCTGTCCAAAACCTGCAGGAGAGTCAACGTACTCTCCCCCGTCAACGCGCACTGCGAAGCCGTGATTATGAGCAGTAACTTCTACCCGTCCGGTCCGACGATCCAAAACAGGTTGGTTAATTCCTCGATGTCCGAAAGACAGTTTGTAGGTTTGGAAGCCCAATGCTCTTCCAAGGAGTTGATTACCAAAGCAGATGCCGAAGAATGGAACTTTCTTCGCGAGAATTTCCTGCAAAACCTTAACCTGCTCCGTAGCGGTCTCTGGGTCACCTGGTCCGTTGCTGTAGAACACTGCATCAGGGTTACCTGTTAGAAGAACGTTAGCTGAAGAGTCAGCAGGGTACACAAAAACATCTAGGCCACGTTCGACCATGTTTTCAATTGTTGAGCGCTTGATGCCAAGATCTAGAATTGCGACTTTCCCTACATACTCACCCTTGTGCGCTACTTCGTAAGCCACTTTTGTGGAAACAACAGAGCTAAGCGACTGTCCCTGCATCTTCGCAGCTGATCTAACTTCAGCTACCAAATCAACAAGCGGCTTTGTAGCATCAGCACCGGAGAAGATACCAGCTCGCATAACGCCAATTTCTCTCAGGTGAAGTGTTAGCGCTCTGGTATCAAGTTCTGAAATTCCGACAACCGAGTCCTTGTTTAAGTCATCTTCCAGTGAACGTTCAGATCTGAAATTAGAAACAACTCGACTAACATCTCGAACAACATAGCCAGAAACCCAGATCTTGTCTGACTCTTCATCTTTACTGTTCATCCCTGTATTGCCGATGTGCGGTGCAGTCTGGACAACAATCTGGCCAGCGTATGAAGGATCAGTGAGAGTTTCTTGGTAACCAGACATACCGGTCGCGAATACTATTTCGCCAAGAGTTGTGCCAGTCTTTCCAAAAGGAACACCCTTGAACACTTTTCCGTCTTCAAGAACTAGCAACGCGGATCGATTTCTAATGGGCATTAGTGTTTCCTATCTCCTGAACTTGCGAATCTTTGACCGTGAAGGTACCTCTGTAAAGTGTGTGCACAACGCTTCCACTTAGCTTCATGCCGATGTATGGATTATTCGAGCTCTTGCTCTCTGAAGCAGCGTCAACTACGAACTCTGATTTAGGGTCGAAGAAAACAATGTTGGCGAATGAGCCTTGCTCAATTTTCTGTCCCTGGTTGTTTAGCCTGCTGATTGAAGCAGGGTTTGCTGAGAGAAGCTCTTCGAACCTGCTCCAGTTGATAAGACCTGAGTCAATCAGAGTAGTTTTGACAATCGCTGCGGCTGTTTCAAGACCGATCATTCCAAAGGCTGCCTCTCCCCACTCACAATCCTTGTTGTCTGCTGTGTGTGGAGCGTGGTCGGTGGCAACTATGTCGATAGTTCCATCAGCTACTGCCTGTCTCAGAGCCAATACATCTTCCTGAGATCTAAGCGGTGGATTGACTTTATAGATTGGGTTATAACTTGAAACAAGGTCCTCTGTGAGTATTAGGTGGTGAGGTGTGACCTCAGCCGTGACATTGATTCCTCTTGACTTGGCCCAACGAATAACCTCAACTGAACCTTTTGACGAAACGTGACAAACATGAAGTCTTGAACCCACTTCTTCTGTAAGCAGTACATCTCTGGCAATGATCGCCTCCTCAGCAACTGCTGGCCACCCGGTTAGCCCGAGCTTCAGAGATAAAGCACTCTCGTTCATTTGAGCGTTTACTGTTAGCTGGGGATCTTGAGCGTGCTGAGCAATAACTCCATCAAAAGCTTTTACATACTCCAGTGCTCTACGCATAACCAAAGAATCACTGACACACATACCATCGTCGCTGAACACGTGAACCATGGCAGCTGATGCATTCATCTTGCCAAGGTCAGCAAGGTTCTTTCCTTCAAGGTTTGCTGTTACTGCTCCGATTGGTTGCACCTGAACATAGCCAGCTGAATGGCCTAGAGCGAATACTTGCTCCACTACTGCTGAGTTATCCGCAACAGGATTAGTGTTTGGCATTGGGTGTACACAGGTGAACCCACCCTTAGCAGCTGCTCTGCTTCCAGTAAGAATGGTCTCGCTCTGCTCGAATCCTGGTTCTCTGAGGTGTGTATGAAGATCAACAAAGCCACTAAGAGCGATTAGACCTGAGCAATCAACAACATCAAGAGAGCTGTCTATGTCCTTACCCACATGTGAAATCATTTCTCCAGAAACTGTGATGTTTGTAGTCGTTCCATCAGATAACTTGACGTTAGTGAAGATGGTTCCCTTGTTTTTCATTTAGCACCCGATTCTTGAGCTAGTAACTTATATAGAACTGCCATGCGAACTGCAACACCATTAGCAACTTGAGCAACAATCCTTGATTGTGACGAGTCAGCTGCCTCTGATGAAATCTCTAATCCTCGGTTCATTGGTCCTGGATGCATTATTAGTGTTGAAGAATTCAAACCTGAGAACCTCACTGCCGATAATCCCCAGAGCGTTGAATATTCAATCGCATTTGGCACAAAAGATGAATTCATACGTTCCATCTGCATACGAAGCATCATCACGACATCAAACCCTGAGGCAAGGGCCTCATCTAGATTGTGGTAAATCTCATCAGCAAGTGAAGTTGCTGACGAAGGTAGAAGTGTTGCTGGACCTGCCAATGCAACATAAGCGCCTAGTGTCTTCAGGAGATCAATGTTTGAGCGTGCTACGCGACTGTGAAGAATGTCGCCAACAATGAGAACGCGGATACCTTTTAGGTCTCCGGTATCTTTCAAGCCCTTGAGTGATTGTCTGATTGTTAGAGCGTCTGTTAGAGCCTGAGTTGGATGTTGGTGTGTGCCATCACCAGCGTTGATGACAGTTGCTTTAGACCAATCAGCTTGAGCAATTGTGTTTGCTGCTCCGCTGTGATGGTGACGAACTATGAGTGCTTCAATTCCCATTGCTTCTAGGGTTAGCACGGTGTCTTTGAGTGATTCACCTTTACTCACAGATGAACCTTTAGCGGTGAAGTTAACAACATCCGCTGATAACCGCTTGGCAGCAATTTCAAATGAAAACCTAGTACGGGTTGAATCTTCGAAGAAGAGATTGGCAACAGTACGACCATTTAGCGCAGGAAGCTTCTTCACATCGCGAGAATTAACACCTTGCATCTCTAGTGAAAGATTCAATATCTCTAATGTCTGATCCAGTGAGAGATCGCCGGCGCTTAGTAAATGCTTCATTGCTCGATCACCACTGACTGCTCATCGTCACTTTCAGTGAGCTTTACATAGATCCGCTCCGAGAAACTTGTAGGCAGGTTCTTCCCAACAAAATCTGCTCTGATAGGAAGTTCTCTGTGACCTCTATCAACTAAAACTGCTAGGCGCACAGCTTTTGGTCTTCCGTAGGAGACCAAGGCGTCGAGTGCTGCACGAACTGTTCTGCCGCTAAATAGAACATCGTCAACTAGAACAACTGTCAGATTCTCTAGGGATTGGGTTGGAATAAAGGTTGCAGTGACTTGCTTACTAGGACGTGATGCGAGGTCGTCCCTGAACATGGTCACATCGAGTTTGCCGACAGAAGTAATTAGATCAAAGTCGGGGTAATTCTTTGCTATTGACTGGGCTATTCGATTGGCTAAAAAAACACCACGTGTAGGAATGCCTAAAATAAGAAGATTTGATGTGCCCTGGTTGGCTTCAACGATCTCATGAGAGATGCGGACTATAGCTCGCTCAATATCCTGAGCGTCTAAGACGGTGCGTGAACTCACGCCCACCTCCTTCTGCGCCTCACAGGACGCCTTTAAAGGATGTTGTTTCTAAGATTCTAGTGCAGTTATCTACCTACTGGCTAGATTGGTTTGCGAGTCGCGGCAACAGTTGCCAAGACACCATTGATAAAAGCAGGAGAATCTTCGGTACTTAGTTCAGTAGCTAGAGCCACGGCTTCACTGATTACTACCTCTGCTGGGGTTGCTGTTCCAAAAGAGATCTCATAAATGGCCAACCTGAGTATTGCTCTGTCCAAGGCTGGCATGCGGTCAAGAGTCCAGTTCTGGGCAACGTTAGAAAGGATTTCATCGATTTCTATTTGGTTGCTTAGAACACCTGCGACCAACTCCATAGCGAAATCAAAGATCTCATCTTGATTTTGTCTATCTGATACCTGTTCTTTGGATGCCTCTAATAACTCTGTCGCCATGCCGTCTCTGAGTTCGGCTGCGTAAAGAGCGTCAATCGCTCTTTTTCTAGCCTTAGTTCTCGAGCTCAAGGATTAGTCAGTAACTCGGCCGAGGTATTCACCAGTTCTAGTGTCAACCTTAACTTTGGTACCCTGCTCAACGAACAGCGGCACCTGAATCTGTAAACCTGTTTCAACAGTTGCAGGCTTAGTGCCTCCGCTAGATCTATCACCCTGAAGACCAGGCTCAGTGAAAGTGATCTCAAGAACAACTGAAGGTGGCATTTCAACATAGATTGGAAAACCCTCGTGAATAGCAACGATTGCCTGCTGGTTCTCTAGTAAGTAGTTGATTGCATCGCCGACAAGCTCCTGAGAAAGAGTCATCTGGTCATAGTCCTTGGTGTCCATAAACACGTAGCCATCGCCATCGTTGTATAGGTACTGCATCTCACGCTTATCAACAATCGCTACTTCAATCTTCACGCCGGCATTTAGAGTGCGGTCAATAACTTTGCCACTGATGACGTTCTTCAACTTGGTGCGAACGAAAGCAGGACCTTTACCTGGCTTTACGTGCTGGAATTCGATGACAGCCCAAAGCTGGTTATCCATGCTTAGTACCATGCCGTTTTTTAGATCATTGCTTGTTGCCATTTTTGCCTCGCTGTAATTATTTGGCCAAACGGCCTGTAGCAGTTTATCAGTGGCTTAGTTGCCTAAGGGCTAACAAGTAAGAATTCAGGCCAAAGCCTGCGATAACCCCTGTTGCTACTCCACTAATTACTGAGTTGTGTCTAAATTCTTCTCGTGCATGCGGATTTGAGATGTGTACCTCAATCAACGAAAGCCCCTCTTTTGTGACCATGGCGCAGGCATCTCTAAGTGAATATGAATAGTGCGTAAAGGCAGCAGGGTTCAGGATTACGTGGCTTTTGGTGTCAACTGCTTCGTGCAACCATGACACCAGTTCGCTCTCATCATTTGTCTGTCTAACATCAACATCAAGGCTCAGGGAGGCAGCAAGCGAAGTCACCTGAGAAACAAGATCGGTATATGAATCTGTGCCATACACATCAGGCTCTCTTGAGCCAAGGCGATTAAGGTTTGGTCCATTCAACACAAGTACTTTAGTCATGCTTCAAACTTACTTTCTATTCTGCAATCTCTTGGAATGCCGTGAATAGCAATTCCTTGGTTGGAGCTTCCAATATGCCAGGTTTGGCTAAGCCATCTAGCACCACAAAGCGCAGAATGCCGCCTCGGCTCTTTTTGTCAACCTGCATGCCTGTGTAGAGGGATTCCCATCTATCGCCTGGATAGGTTGTTGGGAGGTCTAGTAACGCCAAGATGCTCTTGTGTCTATCCGCAACTTCATCAGACAGGCGACCACTTAGTCTTCCCAACTCTGCCGCGAAAACCAATCCAATAGCCACTGCCCTGCCGTGACGCCATTTGAAGTGCTCAACAAGCTCTATTGAATGACCAAGAGTGTGACCATAATTCAGGATCTCTCTACGATTAGATTCTTTGAAATCAGAACCCACCACATCAGTCTTAACCCCAATAGTGCGACGAACCAATTCAGCAAATCTCTCGGAACGAATATCTCTAGCATCGTTTACGTCTTGCTCGATCAAATCCAAAATAACTGGGTCAGCGATGAAACCACACTTCACGATTTCACCAAAACCAGAAATCAATTCCAATTTAGGAAGTGTCTCCAAGGTGTCAAGGTCAACTAAGACAGCTTTAGGCTCGTGAAAAGCTCCGACCAGGTTCTTGCCTTCAATGGTGTTGATTCCTGTCTTGCCACCAATAGCAGCGTCGACCATTGCCAGAAGTGTTGTTGGCACATGCACTACTGATATACCTCTAAGCCAAGTGGCAGCGATGAATCCACCAAGATCAGTAGTTGCTCCGCCACCTAAAGTGACAACAGCGTCTGATCTTGAGAACTCTGCCTGTCCAAGTGATGACCAGGCTATCGATAACCATCTATCAGTTTTGGCATCTTCACCATCAGCAACAGGTAGCTGCCAAACCTGCTTGCCATCTGCAATTAGAGTGTCGGCAACCAGTTCGGCACTGGCTTGCATACCTTCTGGGTAGACAAGTAGAACCTTACGAACAGAATCCCCTAATTCGCTGTTGAGTTCATCCAACAAACCTCGCCCGATGAGTACTTCATAGCCTGGCTGGCCTTTGGCGTTGAGTCTGATTGTCATAGTGTCTCTAGTTTCTCGCAGATTGTGTCAATAATCTTCCCTAGACCCGCTGCGGATGTATCAATCTCAAATGTGGCTAATCTTTCATACAGCGGTTTGCGAGATTCGTATATCTCTTTCCAGTCAGTCATTCCGTTTTTCAGTAGAGGTCTGTTGCCGTTGGAGAGACGAGCTCGCATGTGTAATCCATTAGTAGATAGGTAGATAACCGTTGCAGCTTCTAGCGCTCTCTGGTTCTCACCACTTAGAACAGCACCACCACCAGTTGCAACAACTTGGTTTGCTGTCAAAGAAACCTTTAGAGCTTTCTCCTCGTAAGTGCGAAACATTGCTTCGCCCTGATTCTCGAAGATCCCTGGAATCTCGCCGTGGGCGTTAGTAATAAGTACATCTGTGTCAACAAAAGGAACTTCGAGTCGCTTAGCAAGTTTTTTACCAATAGTAGTCTTGCCAACACCCATTGGGCCAATGAGAACTACTGGACGATTAAGCATGACTACCTAGCGATTTTGGATCGCAAGGTATCTGGAATGCCGTCTAAGTAGCTGGTCATGTTACGTTTGGTCTCTTGGATTGAGTCGCCACCGAACTTTGCTAAAACAGCATTAGCAATGGTAAGAGCAACCATTGCCTCAGCAACTACTCCAGCAGCTGGTACAGCACAAACATCTGATCTCTGATGGTGTGCTTTAGCCTGTTCGCCGGTAACAACATCAATAGTTTGAAGTGCTCGAGGGACAGTTGAGATTGGCTTCATCGCGGCTCTTACTCTAAGAATTTCGCCGTTACTCATGCCGCCTTCAATGCCTCCGGCTCTATCAGTGAGTCTTTCAACATCGGAACTTGAACCAATAACGATCTCGTCGTGAGCTTGTGAACCTCTTCTGCGAGCAGATTCAAAGCCGTCACCGACTTCAACACCCTTGATGGCCTGAATACCCATGAGAGCTCCAGCTAGTTGACTATCGAGTCTTCTGTCCCAATGAACAAATGAACCTAAGCCAGGTGGGAGCCCGTAAACAAGAACTTCAACAACACCACCCAAGGTGTCGCCTTCAGAGTGAGCTAGATCAACCTCGGCTACCATAGCGGCACTTAGCTCGGGGTTGAATGCTCTTAGAGGATCTTCATCTAAACGGTTAACATCCTCAGGTCTTGGAAGTGCTACATCATTAGGAGACTGGACTGTTCCAAGAGCAACAGTGTGGGTAACAAGTTTGATGTCTAACGCCCTAAGGAATGCTGAAGCAACTTCCCCAAGGGCTACACGAGCTGCTGTCTCTCTTGCAGAAGCTCTCTCTAACACAGGTCTGCTATCTAGGAATCCATACTTTTGCATTCCAGTAAAATCAGCGTGACCAGGTCTTGGTCTAGTTAGGGCTTCTGCCCTTGCGCCAGTTAGTTTGTCGGCCTCAACCACGTCCGGAGACATAACTTGCTCCCATTTTGGCCACTCCGTGTTTGCGATAGATATAGCAACAGGCCCGCCCATGGTCTTACCGTGACGCACACCACCAGTAAATGAAACCTCGTCTAGTTCTAGCTTCATTCTGGCTCCTCGGCCATAGCCGAGTCTTCTTCTGGCTAGAGCCTCAGCTAAATCTAAGGTGCTTATCTCAATGCCGGCAGGTAATCCCTCAATAACAGCGGTCAGGGAAGGTCCATGTGATTCACCTGCGGTCAGCCAACGTAACATACAGGCCATTCTCGCACATTATGGCTCGAATACTAAAGCGCAGCCGACATAGCGCGTAATACATCAACCTCGTTTGGAAGCTCTTTTGATGCATCTAGTGCGATGAAAAGTCTTATTTGAGCAATAGCTTGCCAAAGCAACATGTCTTTCCCTGAAACTACTTTCAAGGTGTCAAATAGCTCGTTTAGCGTTTTGTCTGGGTTTGAATAGTTGACATCTAGCAGCCAACCCGATTGCTTGTCAGAAGAGGTAACACTATGTTTCCCCGGGATGGTGTTAATTGTTAGATCTTGGGAATCGCTGAAGTCTGAAAGGCTTTGAACATAGATGTCCAAATCTAGAGTCTTTGCTAGATCGGTAATCTCAGAAGTATTCGAGCTGCTTCTAACGTAAACAGATACATGCGAAGAAGGTGCTTTTACATGGAGCGCCAAAATAGCTGATCTAGCTGTGGCACCTGCCCCAAGAATTGCTACTCTCTGTGGATTTGTAACCCAACAATCTTCAAGTGCTTTAGTTATACCAAACACGTCTGTATTGAAAGCGTTGAGACCGCTAGCTGTGCGAATTAACGTGTTTGCTATTCCAAGCCTTTGCACAAGCGGATCAGCGTTAGCTGCCAAGGCAGCTGCTTCAGCTTTCAATGGCATCGTGACACTGAATCCCTGGAAGTGAGCCCCTTGGTGTGCAACGAATTCATTGAGCCCACCAGAGTGAACCTGAACTTTCTCATATCCCCAGTCAAGCCCCAACACTTTGTATGCAGATAGGTGTATAGCCGGGCTCATGCTGTGATCTATTGGATCTCCCAGGACGGCAAATTTCTTATCAGTCATTCCAGTCCGGGTTTTCTTTGAGCCATCTAATCCATACACGAACTGCTTCTTCGTGCTGCGCGAATGTGTCGCTAAAAACGGTTTCACCTGTTTTTAGGTTCACAGAAACAAAATACAGCCAGTTACCTTCGGCTGGGTTCAACGCAGCATCTATTGCTAACGCTCCGACACCAGAGATTGGACCAATAGGAAGCCCTGCATGTACGTAAGTGTTGTAAAGGTTTTGATCAGCACGATCAGCAGCTGAGGTTTGAAAAGTATTACCACCAACGCCATAAGATACGGTTGCGTCTGACTGAAGAGGCATGTTGATTTTTATCCGATTCAGGAACACTCTAGAAACCTTGTAGAAGTCTTGCTCTTGTCTGGCCTCACGTTGAACTATTGAAGCCAATGTTAGAACTTTGTGCCAATCCTTTTCTTTGACGCCGTCTCCCAACAGCTGCTCCTTGGTTCTATTTACCATCACGTTTAGAATTTCTTGGGCAGTGTATGAAGGATCAAACTCATATGTAGCAGCGAACAGATATCCTTCAAGCGAAGGAGCAACTTTAGGAATCCCAAAGGCACTTAAGTCTTTTGCAGCCGAGGCAAAGTTTTCTTTTGGTATGCCAGTGTCAGATGCCAATAGCTCAAAGACGGAGTTGATACGCAATCCTTCTCGTATGGTGATTCGATTAGTAATCGCATTGCGTGGGTCGACCAGATACTCGATGGCTTTGGTCGAAGGGATCTGACTGGGTAATTTGTACGTGCCCGGGAAAAAAGTTGGGTTGGCTGAATAGATACTTCTTAGAGTTATGTCGTAATTCTTTGTTACATCTGCCTCGACTAGTTTCCTAGCAACGTCAGTACCAACATCGCCACGCGAGATAATCACATTAGTTATTGTTGAACCCTCACCGCTGTATTCAGCACCTGTTATCTGTTCATAGATACCACGAATAGCAACTCTGTTCACGAATGCAAGCGAACCAATAACAAGAGCCACCACAGCTATAAGAGCAAGTAACCTAAGTGGTCTGATTCGTGGCTTACGTAAATCTCGGCGGGATAAGTACTGTGGGTCACTCATACTTTTCCCTCCATTGACTAACGGGCAAACCTGGTCTTTGAGAACCGTTTCTTTCTATAGTTAAAGCGTATTCAAGGATTGCTACTGCAGCCATTTGATCTATTGTGCTTCGAGCGGATTTCTGGCTTTTACCTATCTCAAGAAGTTGAGAATTAGCAATAGATGTAGTCATTCGCTCATCTACAAGAAGCACTTCAATTGCTGTTGATGCACCCAATTGCTCAGCGAATTCAACAGCATCCTTGGTTGATTCGGTAACTAAACCCTGAAGGTTGACTGGTACTCCAACATAGATCTCTAGTAATTCGCCTTGCTCTGCAGCATGGGCCAGCACTTCATCAATTGAAACTTGGGTTTCTGCTGACCTAGAAACAGTAGCTAGCGGAGATGCCAAGATTGCATGGATGTCAGTAATGGCAAGACCTATACGCGCTTTACCTACGTCGACAGCCAAACGTCTGCCAGTTCTAAGCAATTAGCGGAGGCTCTCTGTAATTGCAACCAGTGCTTCGGTCATCTTGCTAGCGTCAGTGCCTCCACCTTGGGCAATGTCAGCTTTACCTCCACCGCCACCACCAAGAATCTGTGAAGCTAGACGAACTAGATCACCGGCTTTAGCTCCTGTTGCTTGTGCCTTGGAATTGAGTGTGACAATAACTGCTGGCTTTCCATCGACTACAGCGCCAAGAGCTACGACTCCGGCAGTGTCGCCAATCTGATCTCTTACCTTGATTGAAAGATCTCTTAGTGTGTCAACGTTAGATACATTTGCTATTTCTGCAGCCACGACGCTGAACTTTGAAACCAACTGCATAGATGACATGAGAGAAGGAATCTGGAGCGAAAGTTGCTGTGCTTGAACAACTGATAACTCTCTTTGCATGTCTTTAACTTCAGAAAGAAGCACTTCAAGTCGGTCACTTGCATTAAGTGGAGTGCTCTTGAGTTGGTCAGCTATTTTGTGAAGCAACACTCGTTCTTGCGTAAGAGCATGTAAGGCCTCCATACCAACCAAGGCTTCAAGTCTTCTAGATCCGGAACCAACTGAAGATTCGTTAGTGATTGAAACCAAACCAATTTGAGAACTTCTCGAAACGTGAGTTCCACCACAGAGTTCTCTCGACCATGGACCACCGATTTGAACTACACGCACACTCTCGTCATAAGTCTCACCAAAGAGTGCTACCGCTCCCCATGTTCTAGCTTCCGGCAGAGACATGAATGAAGCTGAAACTGCAAGGTCTGCACGAATAGCTAAATTAGAAATCTCTTCAATCTCTGACTTTGTCTCAGCGCTTAGCGCTGCTGTCCAAGAGAAATCTAGACGCATGTAGCCAGGCTTATTGTATGAACCTGACTGCAAGGCTGTCGGTCCTAGTGCTTGGCGAAGAGCTGCGTGCACCACGTGAGTTGCTGAGTGAGCTTGAGCTGCTCCGATACGCCAGTCTGGATCAACTGAAGTAGTAACGCTACTACCAACACCGAACTCACCTTTGCGAACAATGGCTTTGTGTGACACAAGTCCCCTAACCGGCTTCTGAACATCAAGAACTTCAAGTTCAAAACCATCACCGAAGATAACTCCGGCATCAGCACTTTGTCCACCTGATTCTGCGTAGAAACTTGTTCTATCTAAAATCACATCAACGATTGAACCAGCTGGGACTGAACTTACTTGCTGTCCATCAAGGATTAGTCCAATAACTTTTGCTGTTGACTCGAGTTCCTCGTAGCCAGTAAAAGTTGTCACACCTTGCATACGGAAATCACCGTAAACAGACAGGTCAGTGTTTCCAGCTTTCTTTTGCTTCGCGTCTGCCTTTGCTCTATTTCTTTGCTCACTCATAAGTTCAGTAAACGATTCTCTGTCCACTGTGAGACCAGATTCTTCAGCAATTTCAACAGTTAGATCGATTGGGAATCCGTAAGTGTCGTGCAATAGGAATGTTGTTTCCCCGTCAAGCTCTTTAGCTCCTAAAGACTTGGCAGCATTTATAGCAGTTTCTAGAACCTGTGTTCCTGAGGTGAGTGTGCGAAGGAAAGCTTCTTCCTCGGCCAAAACAGTTGTGTTGATCCTTGAATACTCGTTCTCAAGCTCTGGATAAGCGTCAACCATAGCGTTTTTGGAAGTTAGGAAAAGCTTTCCGAATACAGGTTCGTTCACACCAAGAAGACGCATCGCTCTCACAGTTCTTCTAAGCAATCTTCTAAGCACATAGCCGCGACCATCGTTACCCGGTGATACTCCATCACCGATGAGCATCAAAGCACTTCGAACGTGATCGGCTACAACACGCAAGCGAACATCATCGTCCGTATTATCTCCGTATGTTTTACCTGAAAGTTCAGCAGCTAAATCAAGAACAGGTCTTACCTGATCTATCTCGTAGAGATTCTCAACACCCTGCATCAAGAACGCAACACGTTCAAGACCCATACCGGTGTCAATGTTCTTGCTTGGTAGCTCAGCAAGAATCTCGAAGTTGTCTTTTCCTATGCCAAGTCCACGCTCGTACTGCATGAAGACAAGGTTCCAGATTTCTATGTAACGGTTCTCATCAGCAACAGGGCCACCCTCGAGACCGTATGCAGGTCCGCGGTCGTAGTAAATTTCTGAACATGGTCCAGCTGGTCCTGGCTGACCTGTTGACCAATAGTTATCTGCCATGCCTCTGCGTTGAATTCTTTCGACTGGAACATCGGATAAGTCCAACCACAATGCAATGGCTTCTTCATCGTCTTGAAAAACAGTGACCCAGAGTTTGTCTTTGTCTAAACCAAGTCCGCCATCGTCAACTGACTTGGTTAGAAATTCCCAGGCATAAGAAATTGCTTCACGCTTGAAGTAGTCACCGAACGAGAAGTTTCCGTTCATCTGGAAGAAGGTTCCGTGTCTAGTGGTTTTACCTACTTCTTCAATGTCTAACGTTCTAACACACTTCTGTACGCTGGTTGCTCTTTTGTATGGAGCTGGAATCAAGCCAGTCATGTACGGGATAAAAGGCACCATACCTGCAACAGTAAATAGCAAAGAAGGATCTTCGCTAATAAGCGAAGCACTTGGAACTACTTGGTGATCTTTGCTTTCAAAGAATTCAAGCCATCTCTTTTTGATCTCAGCGGTCTTCATCGCGCTGGCTTGCTCTTAGCAGGTTTACTAGCTTTAGCCTCTTGTTCGCGATAGCCTTCGGAGACTGCAGCAGCGAATGTGCGAATTTTGTCGCCTGCGTTATCAATTGTTTTCTTTGCTTCAGGGTTGGCTTCGATCTGTCTAGCCAGATACACCCCGATAGCAATCCCAGCAATTAGGACAGCGGTCTTACGCATCGTACTTACTTCTTCTTACCCATGAGACCAGATACACCGCGGATGATTTCTCCAACGCGAAGTAATGGACCACCAATGGTTGTAGTAAACGATGAGATCAGTGAACTGAGGTTACCTGTAGCATCAACAACGCTGTCAGTGATTACATCTATTTTCTCTAGTTGCTTATTGGTTGACTTAGTTGTTTCAGTAAGTTCAGTAAGCAAAGGAATCAGCGAATCACCTGTTTCACGAATAGTTGCAGAGGCAGCGTCTAATAGTTTAGAAAGCTTAAGCAGTACTGCTACCAAAAAGATAACTAGTACAACAACAGCGCCTGCGCAAATTAGTGCTGCTAGCTCTGCACCATTCATGAGTAATCCTCTTTACTAGCGAGCTGCGTAGTATTCAACCACAAGCTGAACTTCACAGGTAACAGGAACTTCAGCACGCTTAGGTCGACGAACTAGAGTTGCCTGCAACTTATCAAGTTCAACAGATAGGTAACCAGGAACTGGAGGCAATACGTCAACGTGACCACCAGCAGCTGCAACTTGGAAAGGTTCTGTGCTTTCGCTCCTCTCGTGAACGTGGATCATCTGACCAACCTTCACTCGAGCAGATGGGCGGTCAAGACGAAGGCCATCAACCAAAATGTGACGGTGAACAACCATCTGTCTTGCCTGCGCCATTGTGCGAGCAAAACCAGCACGGTGTACAAGTGCATCAAGTCTCATCTCAAGAAGCTCAACTAGGTTCTCACCAGTTAGGCCTTCGATTCTCTTAGCATCGTTAAAGGTCTTGCGAAGCTGAGCTTCACGGATACCGTACTGTGCGCGAAGTCTCTGCTTCTCGCGAAGACGAACGGCGAAGTCGCTATCGGTCTTACGCTTGGTACGACCATGCTGACCTGGAGCATATGGACGCTTCTCCATGTATTTTGCGGCTTTAGGGGTTAGGGCGATGCCCAATGCACGAGACAAGCGAGTCTTGCTTCGTGTTCTAGTGGTTTTAGACACGTATTCCTTTCAAAGAATGCATAAGTTGAAATAAGTTTTGTGCCCGGTGCAGATCGGCTAAATGAAATGCACTCACCGTTTTACTGGAACTCAGCCATGAACATCAGTAAGGTCGGCAACCTGTCAATACTAACGGTTAGAACAGAGATTTGCTAGCGGCTCTACTTCTTTCCCCTGAGCTCGATAAGCCTTCTTAGGCGCTCTAGGAGGGTCGACTCATAGCCATTGGCTTTGGGAACGTAATAGGTTTTTGGCCCTTCCGTTTCAGGAAGGTAAGACTGGCTTGAGAAGTTACCCTCAAGATCGTGAGGGTATTCATAGTCCTTGCCATCGCCAGCTAGGCCAGAGGACCTTAGGTGAGCAGGAACAGCTGGCGTGAAACCAGCCTCAACATCGGCTAAAGCAGCATTTATCGCTAAATAGGCCGAGTTTGACTTAGGTGCAAGAGCTAAGTAAATGACACAGGAGGACAATGGGATTCTTCCCTCTGGCATACCAATTTGAGCAACTACATTCATCGTTGCATTGGCTAGCGCTAGAGCCGAAGGGTCAGCTAACCCTATGTCTTCAGAAGCGAGAATGACTAGTCTTCGTGCGATAAACCTTGGGTCTTCTCCCCCAGCAATCATGCGTGCTAGCCAGTGTAGAGCTGCGTCAGGGTCACTACCCCGAATTGATTTGATAAAGGCACTGATGATGTCGTAGTGCTGATCTCCAGTGGCATCGTATCTTGCCAAAGCCAAGGGCATGGCTGCCTCGATGTCCGAGACTTGTATTTCTATTGAGCTAGATTGTTCTGCAGCTAAACCAGCAGCCTCCAAGACTGTAAGCGCCTTTCGAGCATCTCCTCCTGCTCTTCGAGCAATAAGAGCGAGAGCCTCACTTGTAGCAGTTAGCTTGGAGTTGAGCCCTCTTTCGTCAGTTAGCGCTCTTTCCAGAAGTTGTTCGAGGACTTCCTCACTTAGCAAGGCAAGCCTTAGAAGGCTGGTTCTAGAGATCATGGCTGAAGTCAGTGCGTACAGCGGGTTTTCAGTGGTAGCGCCGACAAGAACTATCTCGCCATCCTCAACTGCAAGAAGAAGTGATTCCTGCTGAACCTTTGAAAACCTATGTATTTCATCAACAAAGACAACGGCTGGACCTTTTCCGGAGGCAGAGTCAGATCTGGATAGCTCCATGGCCTCACGCAGGTCCTTGACTGTTGCGTTGATTGCGCTGATTTCTATCAAGCGCCTGCTGCTAGATCTGGCTAGCAGTCTGGCAATAGTGGTCTTGCCAGTACCTGGTGGACCGTATAGAAGCAGTGAAGGTAAAGCTTGGCTGGGCTTCGGATTACCCATAAACGAGGCTATAGGTCCAGAAGGGTTAAGGACTTCTGCTTGGCCTAGGACGTCACTGAGCGAGGTAGGCCTCATTCGAGCTGCCAAGGGCAGCCCAACTGGAAAGTCAAAAAGGTCGGAAGTCTTCACAGTTCAAGGTTAAACCATCCAGGAACTCGTCTAAAATCATTAAGGACGTTAATCGGAGGCAAAATTGGCTAGCAAAAATAGCAAAGACATACAGGCAGCGGCAAAGAAGAGCATAAAGAGCTTTGAGCAAAAGCAGCATGTAGTCGATCACCGTATCAAGGTGAGAGCAAAGGACAACAGACTTGCGATATTGGTCACAGCCGCAGCATTCGTTGTAGCACTGGTTGCTCAGTATTCATACTTTGGCTTTGGACCTGGCGTTGCGAAAGACTTCTGTATCGACTTCACTCAGACTCCAGCTCCAGAGATTAGCGGTAAGCCGCAACCTAACAAGATCCCCGACGCATCAATTTCCGAATGTCGTGACTGGACTGGTGTTATGACACTTAACACTTCAAACATGGACATCAAACTAGATGGAGAAGCTGCTCCTCAAGCGGTTGCAAACTTCGTAGACCTAATCAACCTAGGTTTCTACACCGGTATTAGCTGTCACAGACTAACCACTTCAGGTATTTATGTCTTGCAGTGTGGTGATCCTGCAGGTGACGGTTCCGGTGGACCTGGTTACTCATTCGGGCCAATTGAAAATACTCCTATTGCTAAAGAAGGCGAACAACCTGTTTACAAAAAGGGTGTTCTAGCCATGGCACGTCAATCTAATGGTCCTTCCACAATGGGAAGCCAGTTCTTCATTGTTTATGAAGACTCAAAGATTCCTAATGATGGTGCTGGTGGCTACACAGTCTTCGGTGAGATTACAGCTGGACTTGCAGGCCTTGATCCAATCATTGCTGCTGGAGTTAAGGGTGGGTCTGGCGACGGCAAACCTAAGGTAGACACCGTCATTAAAAACATTACGATTAAATAGTTCAAACAATCAGGGAGACCCAAGTGTCAACAATTCAAAACGAATATAGCCGTGTCGATGAGAACGGTAACTTTTACGTTTTGGATGCAGGCACCGAGAGAATAATTGGATCCCAACCTGCTATGACCCTTGAGGCAGCTTTGGCCTTCTACGTTAAGAAGTTTGATGATCTAGAGGCCTCAGTCCGTCTACTTGAACAGCGCGTGAAAGCCAAGGCAGATGTTAAGTCAATTCAGAAGTCTGCTCAGAAGCTCGTTGGCGAACTTGAATCCCCTGCTGCCATCGGAGATCTGCAATCTCTAAGAGACAGAGTAAGCACCGTAAGCGTTTCGCTCACTGGGCTTCTAGAAGAGGCCGCAGCAAAGCAGGCTGTGCTCTCTGCTGAAGCGCTAGTGGCCAGAGAGGCTATCGTCGTAGCTGCTGAGGCATTGGCTGCGAAAGACCCACAGAAAGTCAATTACAAAACTGGTTCAGCAAAGATGCTAGAGCTGTTTACCACTTGGCAGGGCCTGCAGAAATCCTCTGCCAAAGTTTCTAAATCAAAGGCTGATGAATTATGGCAACGCTTCTCTAAGGCTAGAAACACTTTCGATTCAAACAAGCGTCAGTTCTTTTCTGCTCAAGACACTCTTGTCAAAGCAAGCAAGAATGCAAAATCTGATCTTGTCGCTAAGGCTGAGGCTCTAGTTGAAAAGGGTGCTGAAGCCACATCTGCTTACAAGGACCTACTAACTGCCTGGAAGGCGTTGCCAAAGACTAAGACCAAGGCAGATGATTCGCTATGGGCCAAGTTCAAGGCTGCTGGTGATGCTATTTATGCAGCTAAGTCAGAAAAGATGGCGGCCGACGACATCGCATTCAAAGCAAACCTAGACGTGAAGTTAGCGCTCCTAGAAGAAGCAGAGAAGATTGATCCGAGCAAGGATTTAGCGGCCGCTAAAACAACAATGCAATCTATTCAATCGCGCTGGGAAAAAGTGGGCAAAGTGCCTCGCGATAGCATCAAGAAGATTGAAGACAGACTTAAGGCAGTCGAATCAAAGATTAAGAACGTCGAAGCCGATCTTTGGCGAAAATCTGACCCAGCAACTGTTGATCGCACTAACTCTGTAAGAACTCAGCTTGAAGCATCAATTGCCAAACTTGAAGCCGACCTTGAGAAAGCAAAGACCGGTGGCGATGCCAAGAAGATTGCTGATGCTAACGACGCTCTTGAAACCAAGAAGGCTTGGTTGGCTGTAGTTATTGCTAATTCCTAGGAATTACTAACTCGATAAACGTCGTAGACGTTGTTGATGTTACGCACCGCATTCACGAGCCCCTCTAATGCAGCTGGGTTACTCATTTCAAAGACAAATCTACTCAGCGCGACTCGGTCAGACCTGGTTGACACTGAAGCAGAGAGAATGTTGACGTGATGCTCACTGAGCACTCGAGTCACATCGCTGAGTAGTCCACCTCTATCGAGCGCTTCTATTTGTATTTGAACCAGGAACAAACTCTTTGAGTTAGGTTCCCAACTCACTTCTATAAGACGCTCAGGCTGAGTCTTAAGCTCGACTGAGTTGCTGCAGTCAGCTCTATGAACTGAAACACCAGATGCTCTTGTAATGAATCCGAGAATCGGATCTCCAGGCACTGGTGTGCAACATCTAGCCAACTTACACATCACATCAGAGTCCCCTCTAACGAGGATGCCAGAGTCACCCTTACGCCCTCTGTTACCCGAAGGAGCTTTGACAGGAACTTCGAATACAGCCTCGTCAGTGTCCTCTTCGACAGATAGTGCAGCGGACATCTTTTCAACTACCGACTGAGCGGAAATATTGCTATCACCAATAGCGGCAAATAGATCCGAAGGCTCTACGAACCTGAGGTCACTAGTTATCTTTAGCAGGATGTCGGTAGCCAACGCTCGTTGAATTGGAACGCTTTGCTTGCGAAGAGCTTTAGCCAGTAGGTCCTTGCCACGTTCGATTGCATCATCTTTACGTTCAGCTGTAAACCATGCCTTGATTTTAGACTTAGCTCGCTGTGATTGAACAAACTTGATCCAGTCTTGGCTTGGGTGCGCATCCCCTGACTTAGATGTGAGAATTTCAACTACGTCTCCAGAGTTCAATGCTGTTTCTAACGGAACTAAGCGTCCGTTGACTTTTGCACCCATGGTTCGGTGCCCTATCTCAGTATGAACAGCATAGGCAAAATCAACAGGTGTTGACCCTTTGGTAAGACCGATAACTCTTCCCTTAGGTGTGAAGGCATAAACCTCTTTAGCTCCGATCTCAAATCGAAGAGCGTCTAAGAACTCACTAGGGTCAGCTGTCTCGTGCTGCCAGTCAGAGAGATGCTTTAGCCAAACTAGATCATCTTCAGAACTGATACTTTCTGCAGAGCCTGGTTGCTTGTATTTCCAGTGTGCTGCAACACCATACTCAGCTCGGTTATGCATCTCTTGTGTTCGTATTTGAATTTCTACTGGTCTCCCGTTAGGACCAATCACTGTGGTGTGTAAAGACTGGTAGAGATTAAACTTTGGCATCGCTATGTAGTCTTTAAAGCGGCCAGGAACTGGATTCCAGTGCGAGTGCACCGAACCTAGGATGGCGTAACAGTCCCTCACCTCTGGAACGATTACACGAATACCAACTAGGTCGTAGATGTCATCAAATTCTCTGCCACCGATAACCATCTTCTGATAGATGGAGTAATACTGCTTAGGTCGACCAGCAACCTTGCCCTTAATCTTGTTTTCTTTGAGGTCTTCCTCGATAGCTGAAATGACAGTTTCAATAAATTCATCGCGCTTTGGCGAACGCTGACGAACGAGGTTCAAAATCTCTTCATAGACCTTTGGGTATAGAACTGAGAAAGAAATGTCCTCGAGTTCTAACTTGAATGCACTAATACCTAGCCTGTGAGCAAGCGGTGCGTAGATCTCTAGAGTTTCTTGTGCCTTCTGTTTCGCCTTGGCCTCTGGAACGAAGCCCCAGGTTCTGGCATTGTGTAATCTATCGGCCAGCTTGATAACCAGCACTCGAATGTCCTTGGACATTGCAACAACCATCTTGCGAACTGTCTCTGCTTGAGCGTTATCGCCAAATTTGACTTTATCCAACTTAGTTACACCATCAACAAGCATGGCGATTTCTTCACCAAAGTCACTTCTAAGTTCTTCTAGTGAGTAGTCAGTGTCCTCAACAGTGTCGTGCAGTAACGCTGCAGCGAGCCCGGCAGGACCAATACCTAGATCTGCTAGTAATTGAGCAACTGCAACAGGATGGGTTATGTAAGGGTCGCCGCTCTTTCTGAGGTGGCCCTCATGGGCCCTTGATGCAACAACGAATGCTTTTTCAACTACAGTGAAATCTAGCTTTGGATGAGAGCTCTTAGCGGACTTGAGAACTTCGGCAATACCTGAGCCTTCAGCAGGCCTAGTAAAGATCTTGGGCAGACGCGACCTAAGAGCAGCTAATGCTCCACCGCTAGATATGTCCGACATGAAATCCTTCTTAGGTTTACTAAAGAATAACTTGTCTTCTTAGAAACCCTAAGCGCGTTTAGCCAGAATCTTCTGTGCAGCCTTAGCGAACTTTGCTTCTCCCTCGCGCATGTGTGAGTAAGAAGGAGCAGCAATAAAGATAGTTGAGTAGGTTCCTACAATGATTCCCACGAACAAAGCCAAGGAAATGTCTCTAAGTGTTCCAGCACCAAGAACAACAGCTCCAATGAAAAGAATTGAGGCTACAGGAAGCACACCAACAACAGAGGTGTTGATTGATCTCACTAGGGTCTGATTGATTGCAAGGTTCACACGCTCAGCAAACGTTGAAGTTTCACTGAACTCTGCCTCGTAGGTGTTCTCACGAATCTTGTCGAAGACCACCACTGTGTCATACAGCGAGTAACCCAGAATTGTTAGGAAACCAATAACCGCTGCCGGTGTAACTTCAAAGCCAAGAGCTCCGTATAGACCAGCAGTCAAGATCAGGTCGTGAGCAAGAGCTAGCATTGCCGCCGCACTCATCTTCAAGGTTCTGAAGTAAAGAGCCATCAAAATAGCAGCGAAAAGAATAAAGATCAGGAGACCCCAAATTGCTTTATTGGTGATGTCGGCACCCCAGTTAGGACCAATGAAAGAGCTAGTGACGTTGCTGTCCTTGACTTCATATTTCTTGGCTAGTGAAAGGCGAACTTGCTCTGACTGGTCATCAGTAAGAATCGGTGTTTGAACACGAATTGTGTTGTTACCAATTTTTGTCGTGTTGACCTGAGCGTTAGGAATAACCTCGTGGACTGCGTCTTCAGCGTCCAGGGTGCTGTCTATCTTGCTACCAGAGATCTTGTATTCAGATCCGCCGCGGAATTCAATACCGAAGTTGAATCCACCTCGAGCTGCAGGTAGTAGAACGGCAAGAAGTACAGTGACGCTAGCGATTATGTAGAAGATCTTTCTGCGACCAACAAAATCGATGGACTTCTCTCCACTGTAAAGCTGGTTTCCAAGTTCAGAAAATCGAGACATTAGTTACCCTCCTCTTTCTTTGTGCTTGAAATAACTTCGCCTGAAGCTTTGCGCTCTGCGATGGTTTGTCTACGCTCGGCCTCTTTAGAAGATTTAGCGGCCTTACCGGTTGAAACAGTTGAAGCTACGCGGAAGGTACCTCTTCCGGTGTAACCAAATGATGCTGAATCACGAAGCTCGAGACCGCTCCACTTGTGACCTGAGGAGTAGAACTTACTCTTGGTTAGAAGTCTGAAAGCAGGGTAGGTAAACAGCGCTACGACTGTAAGGTCGATGAGTGTAGTCATACCCAGAGTAAAAGCGAATCCCTTCACGTTACCTACTGTGAGAATGTAAAGAATCGCTGAGGCCAAAAGGCTCACTGCACCAGAAACCCAAATGGTTCGCTTAGCTCTGTTCCAACCGCTTTCTACCGCAACGAATAGCGGCTTACCTTCACGAAGCTCATCTTTCACACGCTCGAAGTAAACAATGAATGAGTCTGCAGTAATACCAATACCCATGATTAGACCTGCTATACCAGATAGCGATAGACGATAGTCTGCACGCCAAGTAAGAAGAGCAATCAGAATGTAGGTGATGATCGCAGCTACAACCAAAGATCCAATAGTGATTACTGCTAGTCCTCTGTACTGGAAGATCGAGTACACAACTACGAGCAAGAGACCAATCAGACCAGCCAATAGACCAGCTGCTAGTTGTTCAGAACCTAGAGTTGCAGAAATGTTTTCCTGAGATTGAACAGCGAATGAAATAGGAAGTGATCCATACTTCAACTGGTCAGCTAGAACCTTTGATGACTCCTGGTTGAAGGAGCCAGTAATCTGTGCAGAGCCTCCTGTGATCACTGCCTGTGTTGTAGGAGCGGTGATGACGTAGCCATCAATAGTCACTGCGAATCTGTTCTGCGGTTCAGCTAACGGGAAGAGTCTCTGGGTGACCTTGGCAAACTTGTCGCTACCATCTGCGTTGAAGTTTAGGTTTACGGCCCATTCGTTTGTAGCAACACCGTTTTGACCAGTTACTGTTCCAGCGTCGGCCCCAGCAAGATCGACACCGGTAATTTCAACAGGCCCAAGGATGTATTTTTCAGATAGATATCTATCGCAAGTCACAAGTGGCTTATCAGCTGGGTCGATCTGACCAGGTTCACGGAATGATTTACTGCAATCAAGATTCTCGTATTCCTTTTGAACCGCAGCAGAGATTTGGTTTAGGTCGCTAGGACTG
Organism: Micrococcales bacterium; assembly: GCA_947489235.1. Lineage (GTDB taxonomy): Bacteria > Actinomycetota > Actinomycetes > Actinomycetales > Microbacteriaceae > Rhodoluna. The sequence goes on along the minus strand of CANLDE010000001.1, from coordinate 7,711 downwards.
GTTGGCTTGGCTGTAGAAGTCTTGATTGGCTTAGAACCTGTTTTGCCAATCTCTGTCTTACTACCCGCAGAAGCTGCAAGCACTGCACGGAATTCAAGCTTCGCTGAGCTCTTGATCAGAGCAAGGGTATTGCTATCAGGAATTCCAGGAATGGAGACAACAATGTTGTTTCCTGAAGTGTTGATCTGAGCTTCGCTCACACCAGTTGAGTCAACACGTTGACGAATAATTGACACGGCTTGTTCTAGTTGTTCAGGCAGAACACTCTTACCTTCTTCAACAATTGGAGTCAGAATAATCTGCGTTCCACCAGAAAGGTCTAGCGCTAAGTTCGGGATGAAGGTTGCCTTTTTCTCACCCAACAGCATGTTTCCGCCGATGATGCCAATGATTCCGAAAATCAGGATGACTAGCCAAGTCAAAGACCTAAGCGCTGCTCCGGTAGCTGTTCTTTTTTCAGACAAGATTGTGCCTTTTCTCTTTTATCTAGCGCTAAGTTACTTAGCAGCCTTTTGGGTAGTGGTCTTCTTTGCTGGCGCTGCAGGCTTCTTAGGCGCTACTGCAGCCTTAGCAGGTGTGCTCTTGGTTGCCTTCGGCTTTGTTTCCAAAGTAGGTTCGACAACTGTTCGCACTGCGGCCTTTACAAATTCAATTCTGTTACCAGGTGTGGTTTCTACAATCACACTGTCCTCAAGGATTGAAACGATCTTTCCCTTAATGCCGCCAAGCATTACTACCTGAGCACCAACTGCAACTGAGGCCTCGAGCTGCTTAGCAGCGTTAGATCGCTTCTTGTTGCTAAAGATAATGAAAGCCAAGAAAGCGCCAAGGATTATGAGCATGGAGTAGTCCATTAGAAACCAATCGATAGTTAGGATTTTGGTACTAGTCGATTATAAGCGACAGGCTAGTCGAATAAGCCCTGAGCGGCATCTGGTAAGGCAATACCCAGATGTCTGTAGCCAGCTGAAGTTGCCTGTCTGCCCCTAGTTGTGCGCACGAGTAAGCCAATTCGCAGAAGAAAAGGCTCTACAACGCTCTCAATGGTGTCTGTTTCCTCCCCCAAAGCCACGCTAAGAGTATTCAAACCGACCGGCTTGCCCTCGAATTTGACTATAAGAGCCTCTAGAACCGAACGATCGAGCCTATCTAGGCCTAGCTCGTCAACTTCATAGAGCTCTAGCGCATCGGTAACAGATTCAACGGATACAAGCCCTTTTGAGTGAACTAGGGCGAAGTCACGAACTCGACGCAGCAACCGGTTAGCAATTCGAGGAGTGCCTCTGGATCTCGAAGCAATCAGGGTGAGGGCATCCTCCCCTAAATCTAACTTCATAAGCCCAGCTGCTCTAGAGAGAACTTGGGCTAGTTCTGTTTCATCGTAGAAATCTAAATTTGCTGTAAAACCAAATCTGTCTCTAAGCGGGTTCGGAAGAAGTCCACTTCTAGTAGTAGCCCCTACCAAAGTGAATGGGTCTAGGTCTAGAGAGATACTTGTTGCTCCTGCACCTTTTCCAACCATTACATCAACACGAAAATCTTCCATGGCTAGGTAGAGCATCTCTTCAGCAGAACGAGACATACGGTGAATCTCATCAATGAAAAGAACTTCGCCAGCAGATAAAGAAGAAAGAATGGCTGCCATGTCGCCTGCATGTTGGATAGCGGGCCCGGAGGTCATTCGTAACGGTCTTGAGGATTCATGAGCGACAATCATTGCCAATGTGGTTTTTCCTAAACCAGGTGGACCTGCCAGAAGAATATGATCTGGTGTTCTTTGTTGGATAGACGCTGCATCAATGAGAAGTTGAATCTGACCTCGAACTTTATGTTGTCCAACGAACTCACTAAGTGATTGAGGTCTAATAGCTGACTCGAAAACTAAATCCGATGGGTCGGCTACTTGCCCTAGAAGTTCCTCGCTCATGTCTATTTACGTCCTGAGGAAAGGTTTGAAAGGGCACTCTTTAGTAGCTCAGACTCGCTTAGATCTGCACTCTGCTTGAGTACCGCTTCAACTGCTGCTCGAGCAAGTTTCTCTTGGTAACCAAGGCCAACTAAAGCAGATACAACACTTTGCTGACTACCGGTTGCAGAAGTGTTGGAGCTCTCCCCTGTTACCAGCTTTCCTGTAAGGGTTAGAACAATAAGTTTTGCAGTCTTCGGACCTACTCCAGAAACTGACTTGAACATGCCATCATCTGCTGTGGCTACTGCTTGGGAAACACCAGATACACCAAGATGGGCTAACACGGACATTGCTGATTTAGGTCCAACACCATTAACAGTGCAGAGCATGTTGAAGGTTTCAAGTTCTGCTTCTTCGAGGAAGCCGAAAAGAATCTGGGCATCTTCTCGAATGATGTGCGCAATGTGTAACGAGAATTCAGATTGGGTGAAAGATGCCTGGTAAACCTCTGGGGTCACATTCACAAGGTAACCAACGCCTGAAACATTCAGGACAAGTTGCCCTGCTTTGCGGCGCAGTACGCTCCCAGTTAGATGTGCAATCACATGACAAGAATAACTGCGCTAGCTCGATTTCTTAGCCGTTGCGATGGCGGTGCGCCATTTCTCTTGGGCTTTTGTTTCAGTAGAGATCTGTGATGGACGCTCTTTGCCTCCACGCCAAGCAAGTGTTACTGCTATAGCAAGAGCGTCAGCTGCGTCTGCAGGTTTTGGAAGCTCTTTGAGCTTCAGAATTTGCATGACCATCTTTGATACCTGAGCTTTAGCGGCTCGACCGCTACCTGTAACAGCAGCCTTTACCTCAGTAGGAGTGTAAAAAGTAACGGGAATCTTACGTAGATGAGCCAAATAGACAATCACACCTGAAATCTGAGCAACTCCCATCACGCTATGTAGGTTCTGTTGCGCGAAAAGTCTTTCAATGGCAATTTGCTCAGGTTTGACTCGATCTAACAACGCCGCAATCTCATCTCCAATGAGAGCTATGCGATCACTTTGGTCTAAGTCCTTAGTCGATTCAAATACGCCAACTTCAAGAAAGCTGACCTGTCTGGAAGAACCTTTAACTACAACACCAAAGCCGCAGCGGGTAAGGCCTGGGTCGAACCCAATGACTTTGCTTTCGGCTTTACTCGGCATCGAGAGCTGCGGCTACTTCTGCGGTCATGTCAAAGTTAGAGAAGACGTTCTGTACTTCATCTGAGTCCTCAAGTGCATCGATCAGAGCGATAACTTTGCGTGCTGTTTCAACATCTACTTGCACCGGCATAGAAGAAATGAATTCGACGTCAGCGCTCTCATAGTCAATGCCAGCAGTCTGCAGAGCAGTTCTAACCTCGACCATCTTCGATGGATCTGTAGTAACAAGAAGTTGGAAACCTCTGTCCTGAACATCTTCAACACCTACTTCGAGAACTGCTTCGAGAACTGTGTCTTCATTGGTGGTCTCGGTCTTCTCAACAACAATTACACCCTTTCGGCTGAACTGGTAAGAAACAGAACCAGGGTCAGCCATGGTGCCACCGTTACGGGTGACCGCCAACCTTACTTCTGCAGCTGCTCTGTTTTTGTTGTCGGTAAGACACTCGATCAACATCGCTACTCCGTTGGGTCCATAACCTTCATACATGATGGTTTGATACTCAACAGCTGATCCATCCAATCCAGCTCCACGCTTGACTGCAGATTCAATGTTGTCTTTTGGCAGTGAAGATTTGCGACCCTTTTGGATAGCATCGTAAAGAGTTGGATTTCCATCAATGTCTGCTCCCCCAGTACGAGCTGCTACTTCGATGTTCTTGATCAGCTTTGCAAAAAGCTTGGCTCGACGACTATCGATGATTGCTTTTTTATGCTTGGTGGTTGCCCATTTGGAATGGCCCGACATGATGCTCCTAGAGTTTTCTTCTTTATAAGTTTAGTTATTGAACTAGAAATTCGCCTTTTTACACATGTCAGCAAAGTACCTGTGCACAGCGGTTTCGCCTGTTACTTCTGGGTGAAAACTAATGCCAAGTATGTTTCCCTGTTGGACGCCTACTATTCGACCATCCTCGAGTCTTGCAACAACAGATACATCGTTACCAATTTCAGTAACTATCGGAGCTCTAATGAAGGCTGCGTGCACTGGAGTATCTATACCTACGAAATCGACATCCTCTTCAAAAGAATCAAGTTGTGAACCGAAGGCGTTGCGTTGCACCACAACATCTAATCCCCCGAATGTCTGTTGAGTTTGAGTTCCGTCTACTAGCTTCTCTGCCAAAAGAATTAGACCTGCACATGTTCCAAATGTTGGTAATCCTTGGCTTATGAGTTTGATGATGGAATCTCTCAGACCAAAGATGTTGCTTAGTTTGTCTATAACGGTGCTTTCGCCACCTGGAATGACTAAGCCACTAATTCCCGTTAGATCTTCATCCTTGCGAACTCGAACGGTTGGGATACCGAGCGCCTTAAAGGTAAGCAGATGTTCTCTAAAATCGCCCTGCAAACACAGAACGCCGATTGGTTTCAAAAACTACCAGCCTCTATCAGCCAGACGGTGTGGCGCAGGAAGATCTGCAACATTGATTCCCACCATTGCTTCACCTAGACCTCTGCTTACATTTGCTAGCACATCAGGATCGTCAAAAGAAGTTGTTGCTTTAACAATTGCAGCAGCTCTAGCAGCTGGATTTCCTGACTTGAAGATACCTGAACCAACGAACACGCCATCGGCACCCATCTGCATCATCAGAGCAGCATCTGCTGGAGTAGCGATTCCACCAGCTGTGAAAAGAACAAGTGGCAATTTACCTGTTCGAGCAACTTCACGCACAAGCTCCAGTGGCGCTTGCAATTCTTTAGCTGCTACGTATAGTTCGTCTTCTGATTTTGAAGAAAGCGCTCGAACTTCACCAAGGATTGTTCGGATGTGCTTCATTGCTTCGCTTACATCGCCTGTACCAGCTTCACCTTTTGAACGAAGCATTGCAGCTCCTTCAGTGACTCTTCTTAGCGCTTCGCCTAGGTTGGTAGCTCCACACACGAATGGAACATCAAATTTCCACTTATCAATGTGGTGAACATAATCTGCTGGAGATAAAACTTCTGACTCATCGATGTAGTCAACCTTTAGTGACTGCAGGATCTGAGCCTCGACGAAATGTCCTATACGGGCTTTTGCCATGACTGGAATAGAGACAGCAGAGATGATCTGATCGATTAGATCTGGGTCGCTCATTCTTGCAACGCCACCCTGTGCCCTGATGTCAGCAGGAACTCTCTCAAGAGCCATAACTGCAACTGCACCAGCATCTTCAGCAATCTTGGCCTGGTCGGCTGTGACCACATCCATGATCACACCTCCCTTTAGCATCTCTGCAAGGCCGCGCTTTACAAGTGGAGTTGATTGTTTGTCGTTTGATTTCTCAGTCATGGCACTATTCTAAACGCCTTGATAGACAGCCTGAGCAGTGTTAAGAAAGATTGCGCCATGCACTAGCGATTTCTACCCGTACATCCCCTAGGAGCTTAGGCAGAGCCTTAGTTTGGGCGATAATCGGGAAGAAATTTGAATCATTACGCCACCTAGGAACGATGTGCTGATGAAGATGGCCTGCGATACCAGCACCAGCAACATCCCCTTGGTTCATGCCGATGTTGAACCCATGAGCTCCGCCAACGGCCTTCAAAACTTTCATGGCCTGCTGAGTGAGTGTCCCGTATTCCAGAATCTCTTGCTCATTGGCATCTGTGTAGTTAGGGATGTGACGATAAGGCACAACTAGCAAATGGCCTGAGTTGTATGGGTAAAGATTTAGTAGAACGTAGCAAGTTTCCCCACGATGAACTATCAAAGCCTGTTCGTCAGTAAGTTCTGGTGCTAAACAAAACGGACACTCTTCATCGCTAGGTTGCGTTCCGGTTTGTATATAAACCAGTCTGTGTGGTGTCCATAATCTTTGGAAAGGATCTGAAACACCTTGCAATGAAGACGCATCTTCAGCACCAGTGAATTGCTCGTCCACTAGACCTGAACTTTTTCGGCTATGTCTTTCAAGATGCGAGCAACAGCTTCTGACCTTGGGATGCCATTTATTTGAGTTCCATCTCTGAATCTAAACGAAACTGCTCCTTGGCTTTGATCTTCAGCTCCTGCAATAAGCATGTAAGGAACCTTAGCCATGGTGTGATTTCTAATCTTCTTTTGCATGCGCTCATCGCTGTCATCAATTTGAATGCGAACGCCTGCTGCACGAAGCTCACTAGCAATGCCGTGAAGGTAAGAAGAGAATTCGTCAGCAACAGGAACTCCAACAACCTGAACCGGAGCTAGCCAAGGTGGGAAGTGTCCCGCATAGTGTTCAGTTAGTACACCAAAGAATCTTTCGATAGATCCAAATAGCGCTCTGTGGATCATCACCGGACGCTGCTTAGTGCCATCAGGAGCTGTGTATTCAAGATCGAAGCGCTCAGGCAGATTGAAATCCAATTGAATGGTTGACATCTGCCAAGTCCTGCCGATGGCATCTTTAGCTTGCACAGAAATCTTTGGACCATAGAAAGCTGCCCCACCTGGATCTGGTACCAATTGCAAACCCGAATTGGTTGCCACTCGTTCTAAGGTTTGAGTTGCCTCGACCCAGATGTCATCATCGCCAACGAACTTTGGATTGCCTTCTTCTTTTGTAGATAGTTCCAGGTAGAAATCGGTCAGCCCATAATCGCGCAGTAGTTCCAGAACAAAGTTCAATACATTGGTTAGTTCTACCTCGATGCTTTCTCTTGCAACATAAAGGTGCGCATCATCTTGAGTGAACCCACGTGCTCTAGTTATACCGTGCAGAACACCAGACTTCTCGTAACGATAAACAGTTCCGAACTCAAACATACGAAGTGGAAGGTCCCGGTAGGAGCGAGCTTGCGATTTATAAATCAGACAGTGGAATGGACAGTTCATCGGCTTGAGATAGTAATCCTGAGCCTGACGTTTTACATTGCCATCATCATCTAGTTCTTCATCAAGCTTTAGTGGAGGGAACATACCTTCTGCATACCACTCGAGGTGACCTGAGGTTTCAAAGAGATTTGCTTTAGTGACATGAGGGCTATAGACAAATTCGTAGCCGCTTTCCTCGTGACGCTTTCTCGAGTAATCTTCCATGACCTTACGAATGATTCCGCCGCGGGGATGGAATACTGCGAGACCTGATCCAATTTCCTCTGGGAATGAAAACAAATCAAGTTCGGCACCAAGGCGTCTGTGATCTCTCTTGGCCGCTTCTTCAAGCTGCAACTGATGAGCCTTCAACTCATCTTTTGTAGGCCAGGCAGTTCCATAAATTCTTTGCAACTGCTTGTTAGCCTCGTTACCGCGCCAATATGCTGCAGCAACTCTTGTAAGAGCAAAGCCGTTGCCAATCATTCTGGTGTTCGGTAGATGTGGACCTCTGCAGAGATCTTTCCAAACAACAACGCCTTCTTTAGCATCGAAGTTGTCATAAATAGTGAGTTCGCCAGATCCAACTTCAACAGATGCTTCACCAACATCTGCACTTCCAGATTTGAGCCCAATGAGTTCTAACTTGTAAGGTTCGCCAGCTAGCTCAACTGATGCTGCTGCTTCTGAACTAACTCGTCGAACAAATCTTTGCCCGCTACGAATGATTCGTTCCATTTCTTTCTCTAGAGCTTTTAGATCCTCTGGAGTGAACGGGTTCAGCACATCAAAGTCATAGTAAAAACCATCTTTGATAGG